>DOIV01000171.1:0-3763 GCA_003511845.1 Flavobacteriaceae bacterium
ACATAATTATTGTCTTTAGCTGTTTGAGCAAAAGAGCACAAACAATCTAATTTAGCTATTTGCTGAGCGTTTTCTTGAACCTGTTTGATGTGATTTAACATATAATTCAACAAATCTGTAAATAATTGTTGTTCTAATTTTCCTATTTTTTCTTCAGCACCTAAAATTTTAGTTTCGTATTCTTTAAGTTCTTCAGTGATATACCTTTCGGCACTGACTAAGGTTTGTTTTCTAATCCACTCTTCAGGTACTTTGTCTTTATGGGTATTTCTAACTTCAATATAATAACCAAAAACGTTATTGAAAGCAATTTTTAAACTTGTAATACCAGTTCGTTCCGTTTCGCGAGCCAACATATTGTCTAAATACTCTTTGCCAGAAGTAGAAATAGCACGTAACTCGTCTAATTCCGTAGAAACACCATCGGAAATAGCATTACCTTTATTGATATTTACTGGCGAATGATCATTAAGCGTAGTAGAAATTTTTGCTATCAACTCATTACAGGTATGCAATTGCTTTCCTAAGCTTTGTAACGACTTATTTTTACTTTTTTCAGAGGCTTCCTTGATAGGAAGTATTGCTTTTAAAGAGTCTTTTAATACCACTACTTCACGTGGATTAATCTTGCCCGTAGCTACTTTAGAAATGAGGCGTTCTATGTCACTTATTTGTTTGATTTGATAGGTGATTCCATCATAAAAAGTATCGTTATCTATCAAATACTTTACAATTTCGTGACGTTTTTGAATTTGTTTTAAATTTTTTAAAGGCAAAGCCAACCAACGTTTAAGAAGCCTTCCGCCCATAGGCGACAAAGTTCTATCAATAACATCTAATAAAGTAACCGCCTCTGGTTGCGTAGAAAAATACAATTCTAAATTTCGGACAGTAAACCTGTCCATCCATACATAATGGTCTTCTTCTACACGATGGATGGTAGAAATATGGTCTAATTTTTTATGCTGTGTTTCTGATAGATAATACAATATCGTTCCCGCAGAAATGACACCATGTTGTAAATCTTCAATACCGAATCCTTTGAGTGAATTTATTTTAAAATGATTGGTAAGTGTTTCATGAGCATAATCTTTTTGAAAAACCCAATCGTCTAAATAAAAAGTATAATAACTTTCGCCAAACGATTCTTTAAAGCGAGTTTTATATTGTTTTTGGACTAATACCTCACTCGGATTGAAATTTTGTAATAATTTATCGATGTATTCTTCATTGCCTTCGGCAACTAAAAATTCACCTGTTGAAACATCTAAAAAGGAAATTCCTAATTGCTTTTTGCTAAAATGGATGGCAGCTAAAAAGTTATTGGTTTTGGCTTGTAAAACTTCATCATTTAAAGAAACTCCAGGTGTAATGAGTTCTGTTACACCACGTTTTACAATGGTTTTTGTCATTTTAGGATCTTCCAATTGATCGCAAATAGCAACACGCATTCCAGCTTTTACCAGTTTAGGCAAATAGGTGTTTAACGAATGGTGCGGAAAACCTGCTAAAGCAGTTTCGCTTTCACTACCTGCACCACGCTTAGTAAGTGTAATGCTTAAAACTCTTGCTGCTTTCACAGCATCCTCACCAAAAGTTTCATAAAAATCACCCACTCTAAACAACAACATTGCATCAGGGTATTTACCCTTTATAGCATTGTATTGTTTCATTAAAGGTGTTACCTTTTTGATTTTTGACAATTTTTGTAGATTCTAAATTGAAATGCGAATTTAGGTTTTTTATTTTTTATAAAAATAGAAGTTTGAATAGTATTCAATATTTAGTTCTAAATACGAAAGTTATTTTTTTTAAAATAAAAATTATTTTTTGTAACATTTTTTAAACAATCAACGTATATATAAGTACACAACAAAAAATAAGTATTAATTTAATCAAAATACATGAGACAACTAAAAATTACAAAACAAGTTACTAACAGAGAAACAGCATCATTAGATAAATATTTACAAGAAATTGGTAAAGTAGATCTAATTACTGCTGATATGGAAGTAGAATTAGCTCAACGTATAAAAGCTGGAGATCAAGATGCTTTAGAACGTTTGACTAAAGCAAACTTACGTTTTGTGGTTTCAGTTGCTAAACAATATCAAAATCAAGGCTTAACATTACCAGATTTAATTAATGAAGGTAATTTAGGTTTGATTAAAGCAGCCAAGCGTTTTGATGAAACAAGAGGTTTTAAATTTATCTCTTATGCCGTTTGGTGGATTCGTCAATCTATTTTACAAGCATTGGCTGAGCAATCTAGAATTGTACGTTTACCTTTAAACAAAATTGGTTCTATTAATAAGATTAATAAAACTTATGCTCGTTTAGAACAAGATAACGAAAGACCTCCTTCTCCAGAAGAGATTGCAAAAGAATTAGACATGACTATCAATGATGTAAAAGAGTCTTTGAAAAATGCTGGTCGTCACGTCTCAATGGATGCTCCATTAATTCAAGGTGAAGATTCAAACTTATATGATGTTTTACGTTCTGGTGAATCACCAAATCCTGATAGAAATTTATTACATGAATCTCTAAAAGTAGAAATTGAACGTGCATTAGAAACGTTAACTCCAAGAGAATCTGATGTAGTTGCTTTATACTTTGGTTTAGGTGAACATCAACCAATGACTTTAGAAGAAATTGGCGAAACTTTCGATTTAACTAGAGAAAGAGTTCGTCAAATTAAAGAAAAAGCAATCCGTAGATTGAAGCATACTTCTAGAAGTAAAATTTTAAGAACTTACTTAGGATAAAAAATATACTATTTTTAATAACTATAAAAAGCTTACGTTAATTCGTAAGCTTTTTCTTTTTATACCACTCTTCATTTGTGAAAAAAATGTTAAATAATAATATTTAAAATAATAAAAAATCACTAGTTAAAATAGGTTTATTTATCACAAAATCAGAATCTTATCATCATACTACTTTAAACTTAATGAAAATTTATTTTCATTAAGTTTAATGACTTAAGATTCTCTTTAGATTCACATAGTACGTTTGTCCCAACAAAAACAAATAATAATAATTAAAACAAAAATTATGAAAAAAGTAAGTTATGTATTCGCAGTAGCAGTATTAAGTTTAATTAGTACAACTGCTTTCGCACAAGAAGAAGCAGTAGCAGACGTTGCTGAAGCAACTACTACAGAAGAAGTTGTTGAAGCAGTAGCAACAGAAGCTACTCCACAAGAAAGAACAGAAATTGAATTAAGTGAATTACCTGAAGCAGTAGCTACAGCAGTAACTACAGATTTTGCAGGGTATACTGCTGATAAAGCTTTTAAATCTTCTGTAGATGGTAAAGATATCTTTACAATTCAATTGTCTAAAGATGGTGAAGCCGTTGAGGCAAATTATACTGCTGAAGGTAAAGTAGTACAATAATTAGAATAACGAAGCAAATTGGGTTGATTGCTTTTTACTGAAACAGCTTAGTGAACTTTCACTAAGCTGTTTCTCTTTTTTATCCTTTTTCATACTCACTTTGAAAGCAGTCGTTGCATTCTCCATAAAGAATAAGTTTGTTCCCTTTTCTCTCAAAAGATTGTTTAAATCCGTTTTCATAGATTATCATTTCACGTTGACCTCCAAAAATTTCAGATTTTCTAACTTCAATTGTGTAATTAGTTTCAAAAGTTAAATTTCCGTTTGTAAATTGTTTTAAAGAATTAGTTGATATTACCACAGAAATGGTATTTCCTGTAGAAGTTGGAGTTGTTGTACTTCCAGCTATTCCTCCTGAAGA
>DOIV01000171.1:3982-6125 GCA_003511845.1 Flavobacteriaceae bacterium
TGGGTCGAGGTAGTTTATTTTCCGTTTGTAAATTGTTTTAAAGAATTAGTTGATATTACCACAGAAATGGTATTTCCTGTAGAAGTTGGAGTTGTTGTACTTCCAGCTATTCCTCCTGAAGACTCTAACCAATTCCAACTCCCAACAAGTTGATTGTCGATATCATCATCATTATTTGAGCAACTAACAAAAACAATTACAAGTAGAAAAGGTCGAAGATAATTTTTCATAAGATATGTTTTATTACTTATATGATGAGAATTTAGTAAAAGGTTGCTTTAAAAATGAGAGTGAAAAAAGAAAAAAAATGATAATTATAAACTACTTGTTTTAATATCTTTAATTATCAACTGTAATGAGGTATTTCCATTCCAGTAGTTTTCATCAATAGAAAAAACAATATCAAATAAATTTCCTTTTGATATTTTAGTATGCCATTTTCCTAAATTAAAGCCAATACCATTAAATTTCACACCATTTTCATCTATCAAACTCAGTTTTAGATGGTCTTCATCAGCTCCTACTTTTTTAGAATAACCTGTGTCTTTTATGTTTTTAGCTATAAAAATTGGACTCATATTCTGTGGGCCAAATGGGCCAAATTGTTTTAATATTCTATAAAATTTTGGTGTAATGTCAGAAAATTCAATTTCTAAATCTATTTTGATTTCAGGTGTTCTCGATTCTTCAGAGATGGTATCCTTTACAACTTGCTCAAACTTATGTTTGAATTTTTCGTAATTTTCTTCTAATAAGGTCAAACCTGCGGCATATTTATGTCCACCAAACTGTTCAATATGTGTTGAGCAAGCATCCAAAGCATTGTAGACATCAAAACCTTTAACCGAACGGGCAGAAGCAGCTAGCTTATCTCCACTCTTCGTAAAAACCAAGGTGGGTTTATAATAGGTTTCAATCAAACGAGAAGCCACAATACCTATAACTCCTTTGTGCCAATCGGCTTGATACACTACCGTAGTAAAATCTTGTTCTTCTTTATTTTCAAGTAGTTGCTGTAAAGCCTCTTGTGTAATTACCTTATCTAAATCTCTTCTGTCATTATTAAAAACCTCAATTTCAGCAGCCATGGTTTTGGCAGTATCAAAATTTTGTTCCATCAATAATTCAACAGCATAATTACCATGTTTTATTCTTCCAGCAGCATTGATACGTGGTGCGATGACAAAAACCACATCTGTAATGCTTAGTATTTCCTTTTTTAACTGATGAATAATTGCTTTGATTCCATTTCTGGGATGCGTATTGATTTGTTCTAAACCAAAATATGCCAAGATTCTATTTTCACCTGTAATCGGCACGATATCTGCAGCGATTGCTGTAGCTACCATATCTAAATAGATTTTTAAATCATCAATAGTCTCATTACGATTAGAAGCTAAGGCTTGTATTAATTTAAAACCAACACCACAACCACATAATTCATCAAAAGGATAAGAACAATCTTCTCTTTTCGGATCTAAAATGGCGACAGCCTTCGGAAGTTCTTTACCAGGTCTATGATGATCACAAATAATAAAATCGATCTCTTTTTTGTTGGCATAATCAACCTTGTCTATGGCTTTTATACCACAATCTAAAGCTATGATTAATGAAAAATTATTGTCTTCTGCAAAATCAATTCCTTTAAAAGAAATTCCATAACCTTCTTCATATCGATCTGGAATATAAGTAGCAACATTAGCGTAATAACTTTTTAGATAGGATGCCACTAAAGCTACTGAGCTTGTACCGTCAACATCATAATCACCATAAACTAGAATATTTTCATCGGCTGAAATGGCTTTCTCTATACGATTGACTGCTATTTGCATGTCTTGCATTAAAAACGGATCGTGTAAACCTGATAATTCAGGTCTAAAAAAAGTTTTAGCTTGTTGAAAGGTTGTGATGTTACGTTGTACCAATAAAGTAGCTAAGCTAGAACTGATAGAAAGTTCTTTTGCTAAAGGCTTAATTTTTTTTGATGATGGTATTGGTTTTAACGTCCAACGCATATTTTTATAGTTTTATTATTCGAAATGAAGGTGTTATTTAGATTAATCTAAAAATCACAACCTTATTTATAAGATTATTTTTTTGAAAAGTACGGTTATTTTTTTTAGAAAAATAAAATAGATACCTT
>DOIV01000324.1 GCA_003511845.1 Flavobacteriaceae bacterium
ATATAGTTATTTCTAAATTCTCCACTACCATCCTTTTTCATTAATTGTAATAAATAATAATCTTTCTGATTGGAATTGTCATTTATTTTAATTTTAAAGGTGTTTTCTGATATTGAAGCTTCTATAATTGGTACTTCTTCAGGGTAAATTTGCTTTGCTGTTATTGTTTCATAATTTGGAGCAGAGATACTCAACGTATATTCATTATTTGGAACAAAATTAAGATTAGAATTAGCAACATAAAAGTTATTCTCAGTACTACTAAGAAAATCAGTCGTAGTATTATTTCCTGTTAAGGTAACATCTGCGTCTTTTAAAACCTGCTCTTCTGCACTTTTTTCAAAAGGCCCTTGAGAAAAAGAAACTAAAACTAAATTGGCTTTGTCTCCAGAACCTAATAAAGCTGTACCTGCCAACTTACTTGTATGGTCATCTACATCAATATCAATGGGTTTGTCAAAAAAATCTGCTGTACATGAAATTAATAGCAAACCTATAATTAAAAATAAACTTATTTTTTTTAGCTGTAACATATACTTAAAATTTAAATCGATAAGAAACTGAAGGCACTAAAGGAATTAGACTAACTTGTCTGTACTGTTTTTTATTTGTATCAAAATTTTCACCTAAATAAACATAAAACGGATTACTTCTCATATAAGCATTATACACACCAAATATCCATGCCCGCTCTCCCCAACTTGTTTTTTTTACAAACTCTAGTCCCAAATCTAACCGGTGATATGATGACATTCTATAACTGTTTTTCTCACCAATAATAGAAATTGGTTCTAAATATCCATTTTGATCAAAACTGGTATAGGTTGCTTCAGTTAATGAAATTGCATTACCTGTACTATACACCCATGTACCACTTAAATGTATTCTATCTGAAAATTTATGAATAGCAACCAATTCAAAATCATGTCTTCTATCAAACTTAAAAGGGTATTCTTTACCTGAATTAATATCATTAAATTGCCTGTTATTCCAAGCTAATGTATAACCAATCCAACCCGTTGTTTTTCCTCTTTTCTTCTGTAGCAACACTTCTAGACCATAAGCTGTACCTTTACCTTGTGTGATTTTATCTTCCCAATTTTCTTCTACATTAAAAAAACTAGCTCCTTCTTTATAAGAAATTACATTGTCCATTTCCTTGTAATACCCTTCAACACTAAACTCCAAATCATTCTTGAAAGTTGTAGCGACACCAAAGGCAGCTTGCCATGAAGTTTGCGGCTTAATTCTTTCTGTTGAAGGCACCCAAAGGTCAGTTGGCAAACCAATCGATTCATTGGTTAATAAATTAATATACTGTGCCATTGAAGCATAAGAAGCTTTTAAACTCCATTTTTTATTTACTAAATATCGCAATCCAAGACGAGGCTGCAAAGAACTATATGTCTTATTACCAATTGTAAAACCAGAAGCATGCAGACCTATATTTGCTTTTAACTTCCCAAACTTCAATTCATCCTCTATGTATCCAAAATATTCATTAGAATATTCTTTTTTTTGATTGTTTAACGTTTCAAAATCTTCTTCATCAAAATCTCCTTTTAAGGCTAAAGCACCAGGATTGTATGTATGATACGTGTTACCAAATCCAAAGCGAATATGATGATCAGGGTTTGGAATGTAATCAAAATCTATTTTTCCAGCTACATCATAAATTCCCGACTTATACTTTGCTTCAAATTTATTATGTTCTCCTTCATTTAAATCTTCTTCACCTGCCTCAAAATCAAAATTGAATTTACTATACGTTAAGGTTGTATTTGCAAATAATTTACTGTTAATCTTATAATTCCATCGTAATGCAGTAATTAGATTCCCCCAATCAATTCCGGCTGTAGTTCTATAGAAGTCCTCACTATTTTTATCATTTTCTTTTACATCAGTCTTAAAAACATCTGAGCCCAGATATGCACTTAAATAGATACTGTGTTTTTGATTAAATTTATGATTTACTTTTGCATTCAAATCGTAAAAATAAGTACTCAAATCTAACGCATTTCCATTTTTTTTTGCTGCTTTTTTAATAATTGGCTTGGCAATAATATCAAAATAATTACGCCTTCCTGATATCATAAAAGAAGTTTTATCTTTAATAATGGGGCCTTCTATAGTTAATCGTGAAGATAGTAATCCGATAGCACCTTCACCGTGAAATTCTTTTTTATTTCCTTCTTTCATATTAATTTCAATGACCGATGATAATCGCCCTCCAAATCTAGCAGGAAAACCGCCTTTAGTCAAAGAAACATTTTTAATAGCATCGGTATTAAAAACGGATAAAAAACCAAGTAAATGAGAAACATTATAAACAGGAACTCCGTCAAGTATTACTAAATTCTGATCTGGACTTCCTCCTCTGACATAAACACCATTCATTCCTTCAGTACCACCTTGAACACCTGGCAGTAATTGTAATGTTTTCAATACATCATTCTCACCTAAAATAGTCGGAATCTTCTCAATAGAGCTAATAGGAATACTAATTTGACTCATTTGAGCTCTTTCTTCAATTTTTGGTGTTTTTTTAGCTACTATAACTACCTCATCTAACGAAAGTGATGGATTTAAATTGAAATTAATTATTGTGTCTTTTTTAAGGCTGAATTTCAATGAGGTTGTTTGGTAACCTACAAAAGAAGCAAATAAATCTACCTCTCCTTCAGAAAGTGTCAAACTATAAAATCCGTAATTATTTGAAGTTGCTCCTTTATTTTTATTGATTTCAAAAATAGTTGCAGAAATTAAACGTTCTGCTGTTTTCTCATCTTGAATATATCCACTAATGGTATGTTTTTGTTGAGCAAATAAAAAGCTACAAGCTATTAACAAAAAAAATAAGCTTATTTTTAGTTTCATGGGCTTAGCATTAATTTTAACAAATAAAACGTTTTTTCAGCTATGCAATTGTTAAAATAGTTTTAAAGTTTACCAAGAATTCCTAAATATTAAAACTTGGCTATAGCTCAGCGATTAAATCTTCTTCATTTGTTGCTTCATCATCTTAATTTGATCTGACAGCACACCATGTTTGTCTAATTTTTTAGCTTCAGCAATTAAATTAGTGGCTTCTCTTTTTCTTCTTTTTGTCATAGCTACACCTGCCAATTGCAATTTTGCCATAGCCACATCATGACTCATAGATAAGCCTAATTTTAATGCCTTTTTAAAATACTTTTCTGCTTGTGTTAAATTGGTTTGAGAAACCAAAATACCATGTAAAAAATTAAAATACCCTTCTTGTTTTTTTACCAATGCACTTGATGGGTTTTTAATATAGTCTAACCATTTCTTTGCACCTGCAAAATCTTGTTTACGCAACTGCATAAAAGAAAGTAGTAAAAATTCATTTTTAAAATAGAAGAATATAAAAATTCCTGCTAAGAAAAGTAGAGCAATACCATTACCAATATGTTTTTCCATAAATTGAAAAACTGCCCATACTACAATCGCAATCGCAATTGCTAACTTGATGTATTTATTAAACATGTTGTATTTTTTAGTTGTTTTTATCGATAAGCCTCAAAAATAGTATCGAGCTACAAAACTACATAATGTTTTCAGTTTACCTAAGATTATTACACGAATCTAGCTTAAGGTGGGTTCTAAAAATTCATTTCTATCAAAAAACAAAGAAAATGAATGAGATGCTAGACATTATTTTTTTTGAATAGCCCAGCTATTTAAAACAAAATATAACGAAGCAGATTATTTGTTATCTTTGTTCCCAATAGGTTTCCATAGTTTTTCAAATACTTCATAAAATTTCGTCGTATTATCTCGATAGTACTTCATAAATTTTAATCGTCTTTGAAAAACTATGAAAATTTTGATGCGAATGAATTTTTAGAACCAACCTTAAGGTGTTAATTTGTTCTTAAATTATGTATATCAAACATATAATTTAGTAATATTACCTCTTCACTATTCGTTTAAAACGCAATAATACATACTTACACTATTCAATGAATAAAATAAGGATATTAAAATTCACACTAATTACGTTATTAGCTCTCGTAATAATCTTTGGAGTTTTTTTGACTTCAGTTTATTATGGTACTTTTGGTAAGATACATACCACTGAAGAATTAAAAGAGTATAAAAACCATACGGCTACATTGGTTTTGTCTGAAAAAGGGCATCTACTTGGTAAATATTTTTCTGAAAACAGAACCAATGTAAAATACGAACAACTACCTAAATATTTGATTAATGCTTTAGTTGCAACTGAAGATATTAGGTACTTTGAGCATGATGGTGTAGATTCTCGTAGTTTAATTCGTGTACTTTTTAAAACCATCCTTTTTAACAAAAAAAGGTCTGGTGGTGGTAGCACCATCAATCAACAATTGGCAAAAAACATGTATGGTCGTAAAAACCATGGCATGTTGGTCAACAAAACTAAGGAAGCTTTTTTAGCCTATCGCTTAGAAAAAATTTACAGTAAAGAAGAAATTCTAACACTGTATTTAAATACAGTCTCTTTCGGGGAAAATGTATTAGGTATTGAAGCTGCATCTCGTCGGTTTTTTAATAAATCCATCGAAAAAGTTACCATTGAAGAAGCTGCCGTATTGGTAGGTATGTTAAAAGCCAATACCTTTTACAACCCGAGATTACATCCTAAAAATGCTGTTAAAAGAAGAAATATTGTGCTTTCTCAACTAGAAAAATACAATTATTTAGCTCCACAGGCATCAGACTCTTTACAGAAATTACCTTTAAAACTCAATTATGCAAATCTTAAATCTGAAGGACTTGCAAATTATTTTTTACAGAA
>DOIV01000186.1:0-286 GCA_003511845.1 Flavobacteriaceae bacterium
ACTTCACAGTTAACGCTAAAGGAAACGCCAATGTAAGTTGCACGCTGCAAATACCTGATGACGTACAAGCTGTAAAATCTAGAGTACTTGCCAAAGCAGGTGACTTTACAGATGGTGAAGAAAATGCGTTGCCCGTATTGTCTAACAGAATGTTGGTGACTGAAACCTTACCAATGTGGTTGCGTTCTAATCAAACTAAGACGTTTACGTTAGATAAGTTGAAAAATAACAGTTCAACGACTTTAAAACATCATAAATTGACCTTAGAGGTAACTTCAAATCCTGC
>DOIV01000186.1:650-1348 GCA_003511845.1 Flavobacteriaceae bacterium
TGGTATGCTGTACAGGCATTACCATATTTGATGGAGTATCCTTTTGAATGTGCAGAACAAACGTTTTCTCGGTATTATGCCAATGCTTTGGCAAGTCATATTGCAAATTCAAATCCGCGTATTCAAGAAGTGTTCAATCAATGGGAAAATAGTGATGCTTTGTTAAGTAATTTGGAGAAAAATCAAGAATTAAAATCGTTAATCATTCAAGAAACTCCTTGGTTGCGAGATGCACAATCAGAAACTGAACAAAAGAAACGTATTGCCTTATTATTCGATTTGAATAAAATGAAAAACGAATTGTCATCAGCAGCTAGAAAGTTGTCACAGATGCAAATGAGTAATGGAGGCTTTCCTTGGTTTAAAGGTGCTAGATATCCGAACAGATATATCACACAGCATATTGCTTCAGGTTTCGGACATTTAAAAAAACTAGGTGTCACGCTGAGCGGAGTCGAAGCGTCTCAAACGCAAAGTATGCTAAACAAAGCGGTAAGATTTTTAGATGATGAAATTTTAAGTGATTATAATGAACTATTAAAACAAGCTAGGAGAATCCGAAAAAGAGCAAAAACAAAAGCAGAAGGAGAAAAACTAGCACGCGAATATATGGCGAGTAATCATACAGGAAATTTCCAGATTCAATATTTGTACATGCGTAGTTTTTATCAAAAAAACAGTGTCACATCGAGCGTAGT
>DOIV01000186.1:1680-2914 GCA_003511845.1 Flavobacteriaceae bacterium
AGATGGGTAAAAAAGTGCAAACAGCGGTCGATTATTATACCAACCAATCGTATAAATTCTGGTCAGACAATGCTTTATATACCAAAGGTATGATTGTTTTAATTGCTAAAAGAAATGACAATACCGCTGCAGCGGATAAAATATTAAAATCCTTAAAAGAAAATAGTATTACAAGTGAAGAATTAGGAATGTATTGGAAAAAAAATGTAGGAAGTTGGTATTGGTATCAAGCTCCAATAGAAACGCAAGCTTTATTGATTGAAGCTTTTACGGAAGCTGGAACTGTCATTCAGAGCGAAGCGAAGAATCTTGAAACTGTTGACAATCTAAAAGTATGGCTGTTGAAAAACAAACAAACCAGCCGTTGGAAAACGACAAAAGCCACTACAGAAGCGGTTTATGCATTATTATTACAAGGCACAAGTTGGCTAGAAGTAACTGAGTTTGTAGATATTAAAGTAGGTAATCAAAAAATAGATCCTTTACAATTAGAAAATTCTAAAGTTGAGGCAGGTACTGGTTATTTTAAAACCTCTTGGTCTGGTGTAGAAATTACACCTGCAATGGCTACGGTAACGCTTAGTAAAAAATCAGAAGGCATTTCTTGGGGAGCATTATACTGGCAATATTTTGAAGATTTAGATAAGATTACCTCAGCAGAAACGCCATTGAAATTGTCTAAAAAATTATTCTTAAAAAAGAACACAGACAAAGGTGAAGAATTAACAGAAATCACTAATAAAACCAAGCTACAATTAGGTGATTTAGTACGTGTTCGTATTGAATTAAAAGTAGATAGAATAATGGAATTTGTGCATATGAAAGATATGCGTGCTGCTGGCTTTGAACCAACAAACGTACTGTCTCAATACAAATGGCAAGACGGATTGGGTTATTATGAAAGCACTAAAGATGCTGCTACTCATTTCTTTTTTGATGTATTACCCAAAGGAGTTTATGTTTTTGAATACGATTTACGTGTCAATAATAAAGGTGATTTCTCAAACGGTATCAGCACTATACAAAGTATGTATGCTCCTGAATTTAGTAGTCATAGCGAAGGAGTGAGGGTTAAAATTGAGTAGAATATCTACTCCCAAAAGGGAGGGGATATTAAAAAATGACACTTATCATTCCTGTCTCGAAGCATAGGAAGCAAGAGTTTGTTATGAAAGTTAAACCCGAATTATGTATTAGAGAATTGTGATGAGTGTTCAAACCCAACGACCATGGG
>DOIV01000186.1:3341-3837 GCA_003511845.1 Flavobacteriaceae bacterium
CTAATGCATAATGCGGGTTAAATAGAACTTGTCATTCCTGCGTAGGCAGGAATCCAGAAAAAAAACCTATTAATTTTACTTATTTTAAAATTCGTAAATTTGAATTCAACCAAAACCAAAAAGTATGAAGACAATGCAAGAGTGGTTTGATGAATATGCAGTGAGTCATCAAAACAAAACCAATCAATCGCTTCATTATATTTGTGTGCCAGCAATTTATTTTAGTATTATCGGAATGCTGATGAGTATCAATCCGTCATTTTTAACAAATACACTTGGGCTTGAAAACCCGCTAATTAGAAACTGGGGAACATTTGTTCTTGTATTTGTTTTGCTGTTTTATTTACGATTGTCATTTTCTGTTTTTATAAAAATGCTAGTATTTTCCATTTTATGCGTGGTTGGAAATCATTATTTAGGAAGCTATTTACCGTTATTTTACACTTCGCTAGCAATTTTTGCTATTGCTTGGGTGGGTCAGTTCTATGGGCATCAT
>DOIV01000186.1:4220-4938 GCA_003511845.1 Flavobacteriaceae bacterium
AAGTTAACCAAATAGGCTGATTTTTATCTTCAAAATTCTATCTTAATTTTAACAGTAGATAAACACTATTTCAGTTAAAAGACCGTTAAAGTACTTCAACCAAAATAGAATATATGTTTGAAGACGACGATGATTATAAATCACATGACGATATAGAAAAAATGCCTATTTACCAAAAAGCATATGAAATTATGCAATTGGGCAGAAAGATAGGGGCATTGGTTTCAAAAGAAGATGTTGAAACAGCAGATGAAGCAGAAGGAGAAATGTTAGAGAATTATGCCATGTATATCATTGAAAATTCATTAATTATTCCAGCTAAAATTGCAGGAGCAGAAGGAGCAGATGTTTATGATATTAGAATGGAGAATGCCGCAATTATTAGAAAAGCTGCTAGAGAGATTTTAACCAGTTGTACAGGTATGCAGCTTTGTGGTTATCAAGATGGAGACTTTATCCAGTTATTGAGAGGCGAAATTGATGAATTTCGTGTGTTGTTTGCCGAATGGGTAAAATCTTTCGATCAGTTTAATTATCAAATAGACCGTTGGGGTTTATTCAACCCATCAGGTGTTAATTATGATGATTATGACCCTGAAGATGACATTCCTTTCAACCCAGATGATTATTTTGAGTGATTTACAAAGTTAATGGGTTTAATATAACTCGACTAAGTACATGCCGGAAAATGAAATATATCAGTACTGTTTTGATTTTC
>DOIV01000182.1 GCA_003511845.1 Flavobacteriaceae bacterium
TTTGAAGTAATTTGAAAAAAAACTATAAAAAGTATATTATAAATAATATTTCCAGTTTCTTTGTCAATCAAATGAAAAACATTTTATTTATATTGTTTTTATCAATCACTACCCTTACTTTTTCACAGGTTGGAGGTACAAAAATATATAATTTCTTAAATGTAAGTACATCTGCACGCCAAGCAGCTTTAGGAGGTGAAGTATTAACTTTATATGACGATGTAAATCAACCATTGTGGAATCCGTCTGTGATAAATAAAAATATAGATAATCAAGCATCTGTAAGTTATGTTGATTTTTTAGCAGATATTAATTATGGATCTTTTACATATGCTCATTTAATTAATAGACGTTTCGGAACTTTACATGTAGGAGCTACATATGTAAATTACGGCAAGTTTATTGGTGCTGATGAAAATGGAATTGAAACTGGTAACTTTTCAGCTAAAGACTTGTCTTTTGCTCTAAGTTATGCTTATAGAATTCCTAAAAGTCATGTATATGCAGGACTTAGTTTAAAATATATCAGTTCTAGCATAGAAAATTATACTTCAAGTGGATTGGCTTTAGATTTTGGGTTAACCTATTTTGACGATACAAAACCTTATATTTTTTCAGCAGTAATTAGAAATATAGGATATCAAGTTAGTGTATTTGATGAAGTTAGAGAAGAATTGCCCTTAGAGATTGCCCTAGGAGCTACATATAAATTAGAAAATGTACCTTTACAATGGCATGTTACTATTGATAATCTTCAACAATGGAACGTTGCTGTTAAAAACCCTTCAAATAGTCAAACTACTATTGATGGTGAAACCAGTAATAAAAAAATAACATTTTTAGACAATGCCTTTAGACATGTTGTTGTAGGAGCAGAACTATTTCCTGAAAGAGTTTTTAATTTAAGGTTCGGCTATAATTTTAGACGTGGAAAAGAATTGAAACTCACAGAAAGTAGAACATTTTCTGGTTTATCCTTTGGTTTTGGATTAAAAATGGGTAGATTTAAGTTTAATTATGCATTTACTAAATATCATCCTGTATCAAATACAAATACTTTTACATTAAATATTGACCTATTAAAAAAAACATTTTAGTTTTGAAACCAAAAAAAATCACGATTGCTATTGATGGATTTTCATCCACAGGGAAAAGTACTATTGCAAAACAATTGGCAAAACAATTGAACTACTTGTATGTAGATACTGGTGCAATGTATAGAGCTGTTACTTTATACGCCATACAACTGAATTATGTAAATCAAGACAAGTTAGAAAAAGACGCTTTAATTAAAAGTCTTGATGAGATCAACCTGACGTTTAAATACAATGAGAAACTTTCATTTTCTGAAATGTATTTAAATGGTAAAAATGTAGAGCAAGAAATTAGAACTATAGAATTGTCTAAATTGGTAAGTAAGGTTTCAGCTATTTCTGAAGTTCGTAAGAAATTAGTTGAACAACAACAAAAAATGGGAGAGGATAAAGGGGTTGTAATGGATGGTAGAGATATAGGTACTGTTGTGTTTCCTGATGCGGAATTGAAATTATTTATGACTGCATCACCAGAAAAAAGAGCAACGAGAAGATATAAAGAATTGTTAGAAAAAGGACATGATGTTTCTTATGCAGATGTATTAGAGAATGTTCAGCAAAGAGATTATTTAGACTCTACTAGAGAAGATTCTCCTTTGATAAAAGCAGATGATGCGATTGAATTTGATAATAGTGATATGGGCTTGAAAGAGCAATTTGAAAGGATTTATCAGCTTGTTCTTATCAAACGAAATGGTTAATTGTTAATAATTGTATCGTCAAAAAAGTCTTTCCATGCCCATAATTGAGCGACATAAGCTCTAGGCGATTTTAATTGTAAACCTGTATCAGGGTCAGAAACTGCATATCCAAAAATATTATAAACATTACCATCAGAGTCTGCTATAATATTTGGAAATTGATTTTCATCAAGTAGATGTAAAGATTTATTACTAGGAATATAGTATGAAGTAAATACCTTTTTTTCTTCATTTCCAATTATAAACGCAATTTTTTGATTGATGTTTTTAGTTGTTGAAGTTGTCTGTTTTGAAAAGTAATCAAGAGGAAATAATTCAATAGATTCTGTTGCCTTTATAGTATTAAAGATTCCATAGGCAAAACTTGATTTTTCAGTTTCATTAATTTTGTTTGATTTTTGTTTGATTTAACATGAAAGAAGACCATTGCATTTGGAAAGTAATCTTTTACAGTTTTCCATTTTGTTTCAATTAGATTAAAATGATCTAATTGTTTATTTGCTATTTCTCCTTTTATTCCTTTCATCATCATTTGAGAAATATAAAAATTTAAGTTTTGATCTGAAGGCACCATATTGTCCTTAAATAAATAACCAGATGCAATTAGATTATAAACTTTATCATTAATTTTTCTATTAAAACAAATAGCACTTTGTGTTATTGGACAATATGATATTGAAATATAATGACCTTCAAAAATATCATTGATAATTTCAAACTCATTGGTGTAACGATAAGGATAAACTCTTATTTTGTTGTTGAAGCTTACTAATGCTACTTTAGAATCATCTGATAAACTGTTAATTTCTTGTACAGTTTTAAAATTTAGAGTGTTCATTAACTTAAAAGGAGAACCTTCTTTTAAATATTGTTTTGAAACAGTCCATTCGTCTAAAGCGATATTTTTTTATTATTTGTATCATCGTTTTTTTCACAAGCTACTATAAAAATCAGGCTAAAATAAAAAATTAATTTTTTCATTTTTGATTAAGTTTTTTTAGTAAGTCGATAAACTCCAATATTCTTACAATAGATTAAGGAATATTTAAATATTTATGTGTTTGCAATGATATTTTCCATTTATGGTTTAACATGACATAATCTACAATTAATGATGTCATTTTTTCTTGATTACTCCATTCTGGTTGTAAAAATAATACGGCATTGGCATTGGTTTTTGCAGCTTGCTCTTCTGCAAATTTAAAATCATTTTTATTGTAAATAATTATTTTAAGCTCATCCGCTACAGCGTAAATTTTATTAAGAGGTAACTTGTTTTTCTTTGGTGAAAGGCAAATCCAGTCCCATTTTCCTGATAAAGGATAAGCTCCAGAGGTTTCAATATGTGTTTTAATATTATTTTTTTGTAGTTGTTGCGTGATGTAATTCATATTCCACATTAGTGGCTCACCTCCTGTAATCACAACAGTTTTACTATATTTAATAGTGTTTTCAATAATAAAATCAGTTTTTGTAGCTGGATGTAATTCCGCATTCCAACTTTCCTTTACATCACACCAATGGCAACCTACATCGCATCCTCCAATTCTAATAAAATAAGCTGCAGTACCCGTATGGTAACCTTCACCTTGAATGGTATAAAATTCTTCCATTAGCGGAAGCATTTCACCTTTGTCAATCAAGTTTTGAGTTGTTTCATCAATCATCTGGCAAATATAAATTATAATTAACTATATTTTATTGGTTTTCAGCTTTTGATTTGAAATTATTAAGCTTACTTTTAACACCTTAAATTTATAGTTGTTGAAATGGATACAAAAGAGACTTTTTTCAAGGATATTAACGAAGGATATAAAACTAAAGGAGAGTATATTACTTTAGGTGCTGCAATGTTAGGAGAAGAAACGATAACGGATTCATTTGTAAACATTCCTTTAAAAACTTTGAATAGGCATGGTTTAATTGCAGGTGCTACGGGTACAGGTAAGACAAAAACGTTGCAAATTCTTGCTGAAAATTTATCAGAAAAAGGAATTCCTGTATTATTAATGGATGTAAAGGGAGATTTGAGTGGCTTGGCAAAGGCGAGTCCAGGGCATCCAAAAATTGATGAACGTCATGAAAAAATAGGATTGCCTTTTGAAGCAAAAGGATTTCCTGTTGAAATTTTAACCATTTCAGAACAAGATGGAACACGCCTAAGAGCTACCATTTCTGAATTTGGACCAGTATTATTGTCTAGGATATTAGATTTGACAGAAACTCAAAGTGGTATAGTTGCTGTTTTATTTAAATATTGTGATGATAATAAATTACCTTTATTAGATTTAAAGGATTTCAAAAAAGTATTACAATATGCAACTCAAGAAGGGAAGAAGGAAATGGAAGCTGAGTATGGTAGAATTTCCACATCATCAACTGGTTCAATTCTTCGTAAAATAGTAGAGATTGAACAACAAGGAGGTGATTTGTTTTTTGGAGAACGTTCTTTTGAAGTGAGTGATTTAACCAGAATTGATGATAACGGAAGAGGCTTGATTTCCGTATTACGTCTGACTGACATTCAAGATAGACCAAAGTTGTTTTCGACATTTATGTTACAATTATTGGCTGAGATATATGACACTTTTCCTGAACAAGGAGATTCTGGAAGACCTGAGCTTATCCTTTTTATTGATGAAGCTCACTTGATTTTTAAAGAGGCTTCGAAAGCATTATTAAATCAGATTGAGAGTATTGTAAAATTGATTCGGTCAAAAGGAATTGGTATTTATTTTGTAACTCAAAACCCTAAAGATGTGCCTTCTGATGTATTGTCTCAATTGGGATTGAAAATTCAGCATGCTTTACGTGCATTTACAGCTAAAGATAGAAAAGCAATCAAATTGACTGCAGAAAATTATCCTGATTCTAATTATTATGATACAGCCGAAGTATTGACTCAGCTAGGTATTGGTGAAGCATTGGTCTCTTGCTTGAATGAAAAAGGTATTCCGACTCCATTGGCAAGAACTATGTTAAGAGCACCGATGAGTAGAATGGATATTTTAACTAAAGAAGAATTAAGTACATTAATTTCTAATTCAAAACTAGCTAAAAAATATAATGAAGAAATTGATAGAGAAAGTGCTTATGAAATTTTAAATAAAAAAATTGATAAAGCAGAAGAAATTGAAGCCAAAGAGAAAGAAACTAAGGCGAAAGTAAAAAGAAAAACTTCGAGTAGAAAGAGTAAACGAGCCAACCCTTTTATAAAGGTATTAACTAGTGCTACTTTTATGAGAGGAGTTTTAGGTATATTAAAAAAAGTAATGAGATAGATTATAGTTAAAAGAACCCTTTTATGAAAAAGATAATAAATTTAAGCATTGTAATTGTTTTAATAATTCAATGTAAAAAAGAAACAAACTACACTTTAGCTAAAGAACAAATAGGTGGAGTTATTTCAACAACGCAAATTCATGAATTAGAATCAATTTTTGAAAAAGATTCTATTGTTTCTCATTTAGAAGAAAATAATATTACAGAGTCTACTTATGATGAGTATTTAGTCTATAATAAACAAGGAAGTCACCTTTTGACAGCTACACCTAAAATAGAGAAAGATTCATCATCTGTTATTGATAATATACAAATATTTGATAAAAATTATAAGACTATAAAGGGTTTTGGATTAAAATCTTCTTTTAAAGACTTGGTAGATAATTATACTGTAAATAAAGTTCAATCAACTCTTAGTACTGTTATTTTGTTTGTTGATGAGTTAAACGCTACTGTGACGATAGATAAGAAAGAATTGGGGATTAATGATTTTGGAACTCAAAAAATTAAATTAGAACAAATACCTGATTTGGCTAAAATTAAAGGAGTTACTTTTTGGTTTCATTAATATGAGAGCTGCACTAGAGAATTTACAAGGGTTGTTTAAGGAAAAAAAGATTGAAACGACTAAGTATTTTGCTAAGTTGAGAAAAAAAACACCTAAGCGATTAGATGTATTAATGCAAGATTTACATGACGATGAATTTGATAAAATTGATTGTCTGTCTTGTGCCAATTGTTGTAAAACTTCTAGTCCTATTTTTACCAGTAAGGATATTTCACGCATCTATAAATCATTAAGAATGAGAGATCAACAATTTATTTCAACATATTTACAACGTGATGAAGATGACTTTATGGTGCTAAAAGAAGCTTCTTGCACCTTTTTAGACGAAACAGATAATACTTGTTTTATTTATGATGGAGACCAAAAGCGTGTAGTGAATATCCGCATACCAACAGAAAAAAGTTTATTCAGTTGACACATTTGACATTAAAGAATACAGAAATTTGTCCTGCAGCATTCAATATCATTGAAGAGTTAAAGAAAAAA
>DOIV01000317.1:0-11567 GCA_003511845.1 Flavobacteriaceae bacterium
ACAATTATTGCAGTAGAACCAAGACTTTCAATAGAATTTGCTTCAAAACTATTTCTATAAGATAACCCTCCACAAATTTGCTGATTCCCTTGTAATTTTTTATACATTTTCACATTAATATCACCTGTAAGCTCTCCCGTTCTTTCCTTATACTGCACCATAATTGAGGGTTCAAATTGAATATTACTATTCTCGCCAAAATAATATCCTAAGGTGAATAAATAGCTTCTTAAATTTAAAGATTTAAATGAGACTCTAGACCCTGAATTATTGGTCTGTAGCAGTAAATTCTTTACCGTTAAATAAGAAAAAGCTTCCAGATAATGATACCCTACACTAAAATCGGCATTAAAATAATTATCAGATTCAATCAATTGTGTTGCTACGATATCTGGTATTAATGAAGTAAAACTACTCTTATCAACTGTATTCTGTACAAAAGATCCTAAAAGACCGAATGATAATTGGTTCAATACTGTTTCTGAACCAAAATTAATATGATATGCATAGGCTGCAGAAATTCCTTTTTGAGCATGATACCCATTCTTATCATTAAACATAACTATACCAAAAGCCGCTTTCTCATTAAACCGCTGATGATAACTTAAGGTTTGTAAAGAAGGTGCTTCTGAAACTCCAGACCATTGTTGTCTATGTGTTAAGCGTAATTTTGCACAATTGCCAATTCCTGCTGCTGATGGATGTAATAAAAATACATTGTCTGACAAGTAATCTGTATACACAGGTAAAGTCCCTTGTGCATTTGCCAGCATTGAGTTGAATAAAAAAATAAGTATCCCTATTGATATGTTAAGTTTTTTTATCATCTTATTTTCTTAATAAGCTCAAATGCCCTGTCAATTTTTCTCCTGTGTTTAACTGTATAAGATACCAATAATCAGTTTCATCCATAGGTTTACCCATATAATTACCATCCCAATTTTGATTAGGCATTAACTTTTTCAATACCTTACCATATCTATCAAAAATATAGATATGTATTATGATATTTTTTGTATCTTCTACTTCCCAAGTGTCGTTTACACCATCATTATTAGGACTAAAAAACTTTGGAATATCAATAGCTACTGCTGGCATTGTAGTAAAGCTAATGGATAAACAAGGTGATGATTCTCCTGTTGTATTTGAAGCATAAATAGTAATGTAATACAAAGTGTTATTTGACAAGTTTGGGCTTGGAGTGTAGCTCAAAACACTACTTGCTAATACCTCATCTATAATTTCTGTGCCTCCATCAGTTGTACCAATCGTTATTCTATAGCCTGCTAATCCATCTGTATGAATAGTTACCGAAGTATTGTTTGAATTGCCTGGATTGTCAGTTTTCCAAGTTGTAATGAAAGCTTCTTGTGCTATTAAATCTATACTAGAAATTGATAAAAAAAATTAATAAAACAATTCTCAACATAAAATCAATTATTTTGTCATAACGTAAAAACTAGCCATTTTATTACTGTATATTTATAAAATGAGGCAGTTCAAACAATGACACCAGAATATAAGGTAGTTGCAATTGATTTTGAGAAGGTTTAACTATTATAAACTCCCATATCCTCGTATTTCTCCATACGTTCTTTAACGAGTTTTTTTTGTGTTAACTCTTTAAGTTCATTAAACGCTTTTACAATTTGTTTTTCAACAATTTTAAAAGCCTCTTCTCTATTGCTATGAGCACCACCGAAAGGTTCTTTTATAATAGCATCGATTAATTTGAGTTTTTTCATGTCCTTTGCAGTAAGTTTTAAAGCTTCAGCAGCAGTTTCTTTATGCTCCCAACTACGCCATAAAATAGATGAACATGATTCTGGTGAAATTACAGTATACCAAGTGTTCTCCATCATATAAACTCTGTCTCCAACAGCAATACCCAAAGCTCCACCTGACGCTCCTTCTCCAATTACAACAGTAATAATAGGTACTTTTAAAATGATCATTTCATAAATATTTCTTGCAATTGCTTCACCTTGACCACGTTCTTCAGCTTCTAAACCAGGATAAGCACCAGGAGTATCAATTAAAGTAACTACAGGTATTCCGAATTTCTCAGCCATTTTCATCAATCGCAATGCTTTTCTATAGCCTTCAGGGTTTGCCATTCCGAAATTACGATATTGTCTAGTTTTAGTATTGTATCCTTTTTGCTGGCCAATAAACATAAAGGATTGATCGCCAATTTTACCCAAACCACCAATCATAGCTTTATCATCTTTTACATTTCTATCTCCATGCAACTCCATAAAAGTCCCATTTGTAAAGGCATTTATATAATCTAAAGTATAAGGTCTTGAAGGATGTCTTGACAATTGCACTCTTTGCCAGGCTGTTAAGTTTTTATAGATTTCTGTACGTGTCTTTTTTAACTTCTCTTCTATTTGTTGACATGTTTCAGTAACATCAACATCACTTTCTTCACCAATAATTGCACATTTTGTGAGTTGCTCTTCCAACTCTTGTATTGGTTTTTCAAAATCTAAATACTCCATAAAATTCATCTAGTTTGTTATACAAATATATATAAACTAATCTACCATTAACAAAACATTTAATAAATTAACACAAAAAATATTATATAATTGCTTGAATCTAATACTTAGTACTAAATTCTACTACTACTTCAATTATAATCTTTAATTTTATAAAAAAATACAGATGAAAATATACACCAAAACTGGCGACAAAGGTAAAACCTCATTATATGGAGGAACTAGAGTACTCAAAAACGATTTACGTATTGAAACCTATGGTACAATTGATGAGCTAAATGCTAATATTGGTCTACTTAAAGATCAAAAAAATGATGCTAAAACTACGACAACCTTATTAAAAGTACAAAACGAATTGTTTACCATTGGTGCTATGCTAGCAACACCACCTGAAAAAGAAAAGTTAAAAAATGGTAAAAAACGATTAAACATTCCAGAAATTTCAGAAATTAACATCCAATTTTTAGAACAAGAAATTGATACTATTGAAAAACAATTACCACCAATGACTCATTTTATATTACCAGGCGGTCATCAAACGGTGTCATTCTGTCACATTGCAAGATGTGTTTGTAGGCGTGCAGAGCGGCTGACTGTTCATTTACACCTAAAAGAACCCATAAATGAGATTATAATCCGCTATTTGAATAGACTTTCTGACTATCTTTTTGTGTTGGCACGGAAATTGACTATTGATAATCAAGCAAAAGAAATTCCTTGGCTTCCTAATGAAAAAAGTTAGTTATCGGATTTACTATAAAAAAAAGTAAAAAACAAACGTTCTTTTATATATAAAAAAATACATAAAAAATTTGCTTTTTTAATTAAAAAAATTACTTTTGCAAAATCACAATAATTAATAAATTACTATGTATTGGACATTAGAATTAGCATCGCATTTAAGTGATGCTCCATGGCCAGCCACCAAAGATGAGTTAGTAGATTATGCTATCAGAACTGGTGCACCTCTTGAAGTTGTAGAAAATTTACAAGCAATTGAAGATGAAGGAGACTCTTACGATTCTATTCAAGAAATTTGGCCCGACTACCCAACGGATGAAGATTTCCTTTGGAATGAGGATGAATATTAAACAATTAAAAGTCTCTTCGAGGCTTTTTTTTTGGTTAATAAACACCTTTTTATTTAAAATTTAACAAACCTTAAACATACATATTTTGTATATTTGTATGTTACATTATAACAAGTTTAAAATTTATCATGAGTATATTAAATTCCGTACTAAAAATATTTGTTGGCGATAAAAACAAAAAAGACTTAAAACTATTACAGCCAATTGTAGATGATGTTAGAGCATTTGATTCTGAAATGGAAAGCTTATCATTAGATGCATTAAGAAATAAAACTATAGAATTCAAACAAAAAATAGCTGAGGCTAGAAAAACTTTTGATGATACTATTTCTGAATTAACTATTGAAATTGAAACTGCACATATAGATCGTAAAGAAGAAATTTATAAAGAAATTGATCTTCTTAAGGATGAGGCCTATAAAGCTTCAGAAGCTACACTTCAAGAAATTCAACCTGAAGCTTTTGCTGTAGTTAAAGAAACCGCAAAACGATTTACCAATAACACTAGCTTAAAAGTAGAAGCTACTTCGTTTGATAGAGAAATTTCAGCTACTAGAGACAGCGTGATTTTAGATGGTGAATATGCCATTTGGAACAACTCTTGGGATGCTGTTGGCAAACCAATTACTTGGGACATGGTGCATTATGATGTACAACTAATTGGAGGCTCGGTATTGCATCAAGGTAAAATTGCTGAGATGATGACTGGTGAAGGTAAAACTTTAGTAGCTACTTTACCAATATACCTTAATGCATTGACAGGTAATGGTGTACATGTCGTTACTGTAAATGATTATTTAGCAAAACGTGATGCTGCTTGGATGGGGCCGATTTTTGAATTTCATGGTTTAAGTATTGATTGTGTAGATTATCATCCTTCAAATTCTGATGCTCGAAGAAAAGCGTATAATGCTGACATTACTTATGGAACCAATAATGAATTTGGTTTTGATTACCTACGTGATAATATGTCACACTCTCCTAAAGATTTAGTACAACGCCCACATAACTTTGCAATTATTGATGAAGTAGATTCTGTTTTGGTTGATGATGCAAGAACACCATTAATCATTTCTGGTGCAACACCTCAAGGTGATCGTCATGAATTTAACGAATTAAAGCCTAAAGTAGATAGCATAGTAAATTTGCAACGCACATTCTTAACGGGTGTATTGGCTGATGCTAAAAAAATGATTTCTGAAGGCGATTCTAAAGAAGGTGCATTTCATTTATTAAGAGTTTTTAGAGGTTTGCCCAAAAACAAAGCATTGATAAAATTCTTAAGTCAAGAAGGGATTAAACAGTTACTACAAAAAACTGAAAATTTCTATATGCAAGATAACAATCGTGAAATGCCTAAAATTGATGAGGCTTTATATTTTGTGATTGATGAAAAAAACAATTCTATCGAATTGACAGATAAAGGAATTGAACACCTTTCTGGAAATAAGGAAAAAGGAGATGACTTCTTTGTATTGCCAGATATCGGTATTGAAATTGCAAGAATTGAAAAAGACAATAATGAACCTGAAGAAAAGGCTAAAGCTAAAGATGAATTATTTAGAGATTTTAGTATTAAAAGTGAACGTATACACACCTTAAATCAATTATTAAAAGCATATACATTATTTGAAAAAGATGTTGAGTATGTTTTGATGGATGATAAAATTAAAATTGTTGATGAGCAAACAGGTCGAATCATGGATGGTAGACGTTATTCTGACGGATTACATCAAGCCATTGAAGCTAAAGAGAATGTGAAAATTGAAGATGCAACGCAGACCTATGCAACTGTTACTTTGCAGAATTATTTCAGAATGTACAATAAACTTTCTGGTATGACAGGTACAGCAATTACTGAAGCTGGTGAATTTTGGGAAATTTACAAATTAGATGTCGTTGAGATCCCAACTAATATGCCACTAATCCGTAAGGATAGAGAAGATTTAATTTACAAAACCAAACGTGAAAAATACAATGCAGTAATTGATGAAATTGTTGCATTAGTAGCAGATAAACGTCCAGTATTAGTAGGTACAACATCTGTTGAGATATCTGAATTATTAGGTAGAATGTTAACCATTCGTAAAATACCGCATAATGTATTGAATGCAAAATTGCATAAAAAAGAAGCTGATATTGTTGCTCAAGCTGGTGACCCTGGGGTGGTTACTATTGCAACTAACATGGCAGGACGTGGTACAGATATTAAATTATCTGATGAAGTAAAAACTAATGGAGGTCTAGCTATTATTGGTACAGAACGTCATGATTCTCGTCGTGTAGACAGACAATTACGTGGTAGAGCTGGTCGTCAAGGAGATCCTGGATCTTCTCAATTTTATGTGTCTTTAGAAGATAATTTGATGCGTTTGTTTGGTTCTGAACGTGTGGCTAAGATGATGGATAGAATGGGACTGAAAGAGGGTGAAATGATTCAACATTCTATGATTTCTAAATCTATTGAAAGAGCTCAAAAGAAGGTTGAAGAAAACAACTTTGGCATCAGAAAACGATTATTAGAATATGATGATATTATGAACGCACAACGTGAAGTTGTTTATAAGCGTCGTCGTCATGCTTTATACGGAGAACGTTTACAGGTAGATATTGTAAATATGGTTTATGATACTTGTGAAGCTATTGTTTCAGAAAATAAAGCTACTGGTGATTATGCAAACTTTGAATTTGAATTGATTCGATTCTCTTCTACTTCATCTCCTTTTTCTAAAGATGAATTTTCAAGCAAATCAGAACAGGCACTTACTGATGATTTATTTGATGTGGTTTACAAACACTATCAAGAAAAAGTGAAACGAAATGCCGAAGCTGTTTTTCCTGTAATTAAAGATGTTTATGAGAAGCAAGGCAATCAATTTGAGCGTATTTCTGTTCCGTTTACGGATGGTGTGAAAACATTAAATGTAGTTACCAATTTAAAGGAAGCCTATGAAACTGAAGGAAAAGGATTGGTTACCGATTTTGAGAAAAATATTTCATTAGCCATTATTGATGATACTTGGAAAACTCATTTACGTAAAATGGATGACTTGAAACAGTCGGTTCAAAATGCTTCTTACGAACAAAAAGATCCTTTATTGATCTATAAATTTGAAGCTTTTGAATTGTTTAAAAAAATGTTAACCAAAGTAAATAAAGAAGTGCTTTCTTTCTTATTTAAAGGTGAATTACCAAATCAAAATTCACAAGAAATTTCTCAGGCAAAAGAACAGAAACGTGAAAAGGTACAAGTTAGTAAAGCTGAATTTAACAGTCCAACACAAGAAACAAGTAGTAATCATCAAACACAAGAGCAACAAGTTACTGAAACCATAATACGTACAGAGCGTAAAATTGGTAGAAACGAACGTGTTACCATTAAAAATGTGATGAGTGGTGAAAGTAAAGAAGTGAAATACAAACAAGCCATCCCTTTAATTGATAGAGGTGAATGGGTTTTGGTGGAGTAATACTAAACTTTTCTACATAAAAATTAAATCCAATGTTTTTTGACGTTGGATTTTTTTTGTCTCAGATTCTACAAAAGCTTTAACTGCATAGATTTCTTTCGGAATTTCAAACTGATCTAATGAAGTTAAGTTTTTTAACTCTAATTTTAAAGCTTCTGTTTTCAAACTTAAAGCTTCAACAACCAATACTAACTTCTCTCCTAGCCTTTCATCAGAAATTCCAGTAACAAAAAAACGGTGATCAATTACTGAAGCTAATTTTTTTTCAATTTGTTCTGGTATAAGTTTGATTCCTCCAGAGTTTATGACATTATCATAACGTCCCAGCCATTTAAATTCAGTTTTAGAAATAATT
The DNA here is from genome assembly GCA_003511845.1 of Flavobacteriaceae bacterium. Lineage (GTDB taxonomy): Bacteria > Bacteroidota > Bacteroidia > Flavobacteriales > Flavobacteriaceae > Aureibaculum. The sequence goes on from DOIV01000317.1 coordinate 7,421, forward strand.
TCAACGATATCATTAGTATTTATTACTGTGTCAGATATTTTGGGAGCTTTGATGATTAAACAATTTCTAGTGTCTATTGAGATATTGACATTTGGTAGCGTTTTATAATTTTGAGATTGCCATGTCATACCTCCTCGCAATGACATTGCATCTTTATTTAGTAGTTTAACTGCTATGTGAGTACTAGTTTCTGTCATACCATAAGTTGCAAAAACTGCCGTAGATAGATTTTGTATTCTTTTTAGTAATGTATTTGAAACTGGTGCTCCGCCAACAATCAGTGTTTTGATTCTGTACAGTTCAGACAAGGAATTCTCTAACTGCAAAGGTACCATAGCAGAAAAGTCATAATTCTTTTTTATACTTAATAACGGATTTGAACTAGGCTCAACAATATCTATAGACCAGCCTAACACTAAAGCACGGACTAACATCATTTTACCAGCAATATAATCAGCAGACAGGCATAACAAAGCAGTAGTTTTTTCTTGTAAATCAAAAAAAGCACCTGTAGCTAAAGCACTATTAACCATGTGCTTTTTCTGCAATTCAATAGTTTTGGGTTTTCCGGTAGAACCTGATGTTTTAACTTTTACGATAGAGGTTTCATCAAACCAATCTTTAAGAAAAGTATATAAGTCAGGAAGTTTATGCTTTGAAAAAACTAAGACATCTTCTTCATTGGTAAAAGACTTACCGTTGAGTTTAAAATTTTTATGAAGTTTAATACAATTCATAATGGATTCCTGTTTAGACAGGAATGACAACTATTTAAATTAAATTTCCTTCTTCAATAATAGTCTCTGGTTTCTCTATTTTACCAGTCAGCTTTTCTGTCCAGTTTTTCCAACCATATTTTTTTGAAAAAATAAAGAGTATTATTGGAAATACTACCAATACAGGAATTAAAATATCAACTCCCGCAGAAGGTTCTGAAACATCTCTTAATATAGAATCTGTTTGAAATGCTGTCCAATCAGCAGTTACCAAAAGTGCCGTAATCAAATTATTTGCAGCATGAAAACCTAAGGCTAATTCTAAGCCTTCATCCATTAAGGTTATAATTCCTAAAAACAAACCAGTACCAATATAATAGACCATAATTATTGGCCCTAACTTATCTACTTCTGGATTTGCCATATGCATCAAACCAAAAATTACAGATGTCAGAATTAATGGAAACCATCTGTTTTTTACTAGTACACCCAATCCTTGCATCATATATCCTCTAAAAAAATATTCTTCAAAACTTGTCTGCATAGGCAATAACAGCACTGAAATTAAAGCAAGAATAATAAATTTATCAAAATTAAAATTCCAAACAAAATCTTCAGGAACAGCATAATAAGCATATAATGTCATTGCTATAGTGACAAAACCCCATAATGTAAAAGCGAAAAATACTCGCTTCCAATCAATTTTATTTCTTGAAGTAGTTAATGAAGTAATGGTTTGTTTATGTACAAATTTCACCCAAACAAACAAACCTGCTAAAAAAAATGCAAATACAATTAAGCTTTCAAAAAAAAATCTATTCGCACCTTTTCTAGCAATTTTTTTCCGCATCATTTCTTCAATATCTATATCTAAAATTGATACAGCTATTGTATTTAATAAAACAAAACCGAAAAAACAAATAATTGGCAATAGATATTTCCAAGCACTAATTTCACTTTTATAAGCTTGTTGTATATAATTCATGTTTTTATTAAAGTTATGTGGCTTTTAAGAAAAGCTTTAGATTTAGTGTAAAATTCGTCAATCCAAATGAGTTATACGAATTATAATACTTAAAATTAAAAGAGTATTTACACTATTTTAATGTAAACACCCCTAAAGTCCCCTCAAGGAGACAATTTAAATGACCATTGCAAATCAGGATTATAATGTAATGCACCGTTACTCACTTCAAGAGGAGATTGAATATTATTGGTAAATAAGCCTCCCGTACCTAAACCTTGAGGCATACTTACATTTAAACTATAGGTAAATTGTGCAATTGCATTCAAACCAATATTACTTTCCAAGGCAGAAGTGATCCACCAACCAACATTGTGGGCTTTTGCAATGTTAATCCAATCATTACTTCCTGCTAAACCTCCTATCAAACTTGGTTTTAAAATAGTATATTGAGGTTTTATAGTTTGGATTAACTGCTCTTTTTCTTCTATTGAAAATACACCTATCAGCTCTTCGTCTAAAGCGATTGGCAAAGGTGTTTTATCACACAAATCAGCCATATCTGACCATTGCTTTGCTTTGATGGGCTGTTCTATAGAGTGTAAGTCAAAATCTGACAAACGTTTTAGTTTTTCTAAAGCATCATTAGGTGAAAACGCACCATTGGCATCTACTCTTAATTCAATTTCATTAGATGAAAATTCTTTACGGATAGATTTTAACAACTCAATTTCTGCATCAAAATCAATAGCTCCGATTTTTAATTTGATTACTGTAAATCCTAATTTTAATTTTTCTTTAATCTGTTGCTTCATAAAATCGAAAGTACCCATCCACACCAAACCATTAATAGATATTGAATTTTTTCCTTCAGTAAATTTTGAAGGAAACAATTCAAAAGGATGATTACTTTCTAATGATAAAAATACTTGTTCTAATCCGAATTGAATTGATGGGAAGTCAAATACCTGTTTTAACAATTCTTCTTTGCCTAAATTGATATTGTCACAAACCCATTGCAATTTCTCTTCATAACCAGGTCGGTCATCAGCACTCAAACCTCTAAAAAGTCCGCACTCACCTACTCCTTTTCTATCATTGTGTTCTACAATTAAAAAATAGGTTTCTTTAGTTCGTAAAACCCCTCTTGAGGTTCCGCTAGGTTGTTTGAAGTTTAGAATGTATTTTTTGCAAGTAGCTTTCATATGTTTATTATAACACTTGCCCCAATCCGAAAAGCATGGCAAATAAGAAAGTACTTAATGCTAATTTTTTCAATTCAGGATCTAGCTTTCTAGTATCTGTACTTTTGTATACGGTATAAAGATTCATAAAAACAGGAATAAATGCTATTACAAATAAAAATTGTAATGGAGATTTATAATGCAAGGTTGTATATAAAAATGCAAATAAAAATGCAAAAATCAAAATATAGTAATGGTAATATTTAGCCAATTTTTCTCCTATTTTCACAACTAAAGTCATTTTATTAGCTTTTTCATCAGAAATTCTATCTCGTAAATTATTCAAATTTAATACACCTACACTTAATAAACCAATTGAGGTAGCGGGAAGAAAAAATGTCCAGTCTAACTGTTTTGCGTATAAAAAATAACTTCCTAAAACACTTAACCATCCGAAAAATAAAAAAACAAATACATCACCATAACCACTATAACCATACGCCTTTTTACCCATAGTGTATTTTATAGCTGCTACGATACTAGCAATACCTAAACCTACAAATAGCAAAAAATAAGTGATATTATCTTTACCAAAAGACATATACAATAAGATTAAAGCTATTAAAAAAGTAATTAATCCTGTAGTTTTTATAGCATTTAACATTTGCTTTGGTGAAATCGCTCCGCTTTGTAGAGCTCTTTGAGGACCAACCCTATCTTTATTATCAGTACCTTTCACTCCATCACCATAATCATTGGCAAAATTAGAAAGTATTTGAAATCCAGTTGTGGTCAATAAAGCTAATACACAAATCATCCAATTAAAATAGCCATCAGCATAAGCCAAAAAACTACCAACAATAATTCCTGAAAGTGATAAGGGTAAGGTCCGTAAACGTGCTGCTTCAATAAATGCCTTTAGCATATTTTATTAAAATTAAAAAGTATTGTAGTTAACTATATTATGCCAATAGAATACTAATTTAAATATTGAGTTTCTTCACTTAACTCTAAAGCTTCTCTAATATTAACAGGGTCTCCATAAGACTGAGCTACAATAAAACAATCTGTAAATCCTAATCGTTTCAAATCATTCTTTAAAATTAAAGCTTCTGTATAAGTGACAAAATTACCAATTGCATATTTATTCAACCCACCTTCTTTAAACTCTTTCATATGAGCTAAATTATCAGAAAATAATTTAGCTTTAAAATTAGCATATGCACCAATCTGAATACTAAACACAATGGTTTCCCCTACCAAACCTTGTGCGTTTTCTTGAA
>DOIV01000317.1:11960-24082 GCA_003511845.1 Flavobacteriaceae bacterium
GAATCATTATTAATGAGTGATAAATTATTTTTTATCAAATATTTTTTATCTATTGGTTCTGACTTTGGTAAAAACGACCAAAGAAAAAGTATCAATGCAAGCAATCCGAAAATTCCTAAAATAATTCTATGCTTTCTTAAAATAGAATTGTTTTCTTCTTCTTCTCCTAGTAATTTATTTAATTTACCTATGGTTTCATTGGCTTTATCAACCTCCTCATAGATATTTACCAAGTTTTTATCTTTTATGTATGGCATCTTTTATTTAATTTTTCCCATTTCTGAAAATTTTTCAGAAAACTAAATTTTAATTATATTATTATATGTCTCTCATAACATATTTACATTATAAACCTTGAGCATTAGCAATCAATTCTACAACATCTAATACTTCAATAACATCTTCTTTTTCTTTACTTTTAAGACCGTCTGTCATCATGGTATTGCAAAAAGGACAACCTGTAGCAATAATTTCTGGATTTACTTTTAAAGCATCTTCCGTTCGCTCTACATTGATATCTTTAGTGCCTTTTTCAGGTTCTTTAAACATTTGAGCACCACCAGCACCACAGCACAATGCATTTGACCTGTTCCGTTTCATCTCTATAAGATTAACACCTAATTCTTTAATTAAGAATCTAGGAGCTTCATATACATTATTTGCTCTACCTAAATAACAAGGGTCATGAAAAGTAATTCTTTTACCTGCATACTTTTCTTTATTTATAGTTATTCTACCTTCATCTATTAGGGTTTTTAGGTATTCTGTATGATGTACAACTTCATATTGCCCTCCTAACTCTGGATATTCATTTTTTAATGTATTGTAACTATGAGGGCTTGTTGTAACTATCTTTTTTATATTGTAAGCATTTAAAACTTCAATATTTGTAATCGCCTGCATTTGAAATAAAAATTCATTTCCTGCACGTTTAGCATGATCTCCACTACAACTCTCTTCTACTCCCAATACTGCGAAATTTACATTTGCACTATTTAATATTTTAACAAAAGCTCTTGTAATTTTTTTAGCCCTATCATCAAAACTACCAGCACAACCTACCCAAAATAAAATTTCTGGTTGTTTGTCTAGAGCCATCATATCTGCCATGATAGGTACGTTCATATTCAATTATTTTTAAAATTGTTAAAAAAAATTATTTAGTGCTTTCCGTCATCAAAAACTTGAATGGTAACTTCTTTATCTATTAAATCGGTAAACTTCCCTCTATATCTAGTCGCTTTAACCAAATGATTATCTATCCAATGATAATTCCCTCCTCTTGGCTTACCCATTAATAAACTATGGTAATTAAACCCATGTTTTTTCAACCAAGTTTCAGTAACATCTCTATGCTCTTCTGTTCTTGAAGTAAAAAAACAAATTATATGACCTTCTTCATACCATTTATTCAAAGTCACTAAAGCGTCTGGGTATACTTCTGCCGTTGCCATTCTTTCAGGTTCTTCATTGGGGATATCATCACAGATAGTACCGTCTATATCTATCAGATAATTCTTAATTCCGTTACCTAATTCCGGACTTAATAAATTCCCTGATTGATCCTTTAATTCATGTAATTCTTTGTCAAATTTACTTTTCATTTTTCTTAATTATAAATTATTATTCCTCTATCCAATTTAATCTATCTAATTGATTGTATTGCCATGGGGCTCCGTTATTTTCTATATTTGCCATCATTGCATTAAGCTCTTGAGGAGCGGCAGATTTTTCCATTACTAAAAACCTACGCATATCCATAATGATGGATAATGGATCAATATTGATAGGGCATTCTTCTACACATGCATTACAACTTGTACATGCCCATAGCTCTTCATTTGAAATAGTTGTAAATAAATTATTCTCATCTGCTACAAACTTTCCGTTTTTATCAATATTTTTACCAACTTCTTCAATTCTATCACGTGTTTTCATCATTATCGCTCTAGGCGACAATTCTTTACCTGTAATATTAGCAGGACAAACAGAAGTACACCTTCCACATTCAGTACAAGTATAAGCATTCATCAATTGCACCCAATCCAAATCAAAAATATCTTCAGCTCCAAATTTATCTGGCACAGTATCAACTGGAGTATCAGATTCTACAGGAATTGCATACGGATCAATACTGGGATCTAACATCATTTTCACCTCATCAGTAACCGATTTCAAATTACTAAACTTCCCATAGGGATTTATATTTGCAAAATAGGTGTTCGGAAATGCCAATAAAATATGTAAATGTTTTGAATAATATAAGTAATTCAAAAATACTAAAATACCTACTATATGAATCCACCAAGCTCCACGTTCAATAATATGCAAGGTCTCTGCATTAAATCCGTTAAACAATGGTGCTATAAACTGACTGATTAAATTTCCTGAATTTGCCTGCTGAAAATGTGTGTCAGTCGCATTCATCACTAAAAAAAGTGACATCAACACCATTTCAAAATATAAAATATACAAAGCATCATTCTTAGGAAAGCCTTTCATTTCTTTATTCCAAAACCTTGGAATACGCAAAATCATTCTTCTTATCCAAAAAACAATAACCGAAACCAATACCAAAAAAGCTAAAATTTCAAATGTCCCTATCAAGAAACCATAAAAACCAGCTAAAGAAGAAAATATTCTATGTGTACCAAATAATCCGTCAATAATTATTTCTAATACTTCAATATTTATGATGATAAAACCAACATAAACAATAACATGTAAAAAACCAGAGACTGGACGTTTAACCATTTTAGACTGCCCCAAAGCAATGTTTATCATGTTTTTTAAACGCAATGAAGAATTGTCAGATCTATCAACAGTTTTACCAAGTCTTATATTCCGAATCAACTTTTTTACATTTTTTGCAAAAAAACCAATCCCAATAATTAGCAATACGGCAAAAAGTATGTTGGGTAAATAATGCACTTATATCGTAATGTTTTATTATAAATTAGTGTTTATTAAAAATTAAATTCAAAAAAACCAATATCTAAGATATCAAAACAAATTTCATACATAAAAATAAGGCATAAAAACTAATTGTAAATTATTGACCTACAGGCGTGTATATAGTTTCGAAATTGCAATCGACATCTAGTAAATCTAATAAATATTACGAATGAAAATATCTTTTAGTCAATTAGTTATTAACCATCTTTTAATAACTTTTTTAAAATGGAGTCTCAATTAATTTTCAAGTAGAAATAGCTAAATTATTGAAACAAAATTATTTTTCAATTTCGTCTTCAGTATAAGGCTTGGCTTTTTTTCCAAATAGAGAAAAGTGCACAAAGCGTTTAGGATGTTCTTTTAAGTCTTTTAAAAGAGCTTCCATTTCTTTAGCTGCTCCTTCTAAGTTATCATAGAACCCTTCATCTTTTAATAGCTTACCTATTGAGCCTTTACCGTCTTCTACATCAGATAAGATACCATTAAATTTATTTAATGTTGTTTCTAATTTTTTAACAGTCTGCTTAAGGTTTGCACTATTTAATGAATCAGTTAAGTTTACTAAATTACTGGTAATTGTTGTCGCATTGGTAAATACAGAGTCTAGTTTACCATTTTTTGCAAGCATACTATTTAAAGATCTAGAAGCGGTTTTAAAAGTTGACAAAACTGTATTTAAAGATGCTATTGAATTTTTTAAATTGGCCTGACCTTCATCATCTACTATAACATTAAACCCTTGCAACAAGTTATCTGCATTGGTTAAAAAACTTTCAACTTTATTCTGCAAAGGTCCGACTTGATCGTTTAAGGATCCTAAAATTCCTGTTTCTATATTCCCTTTAAGTGTATCTCCAGAAATGGCATTGTCACCACCATAAAGAGGAATAATTTTAATTGACTTTCCGCTTATAAAATCTGGACTATAAATTTCAGCAATACTCTTTTTTGAAAAAGAATAATCACTATCTAATGAAAAGTTAACAACTAATATTCCTTTTTTACTCGGATGAAAATAAATTTGCTTTACAGCACCTACTTTTAATCCGTTAATAGTCACTGGAGCAGAAACAGTCAAACCTTGAACATTGCCATACTCCACATAAAAATTTCTACTACTATTAAAAAGGTCATTCCCTTTTAAAAAACTAAAGCCCCAAATAAACATCCCAATAGTTAATAAAGCAATGATACCTGTTTTAAGTTCTCTTGATATTTTCATCATAGTTTAAATTTGTAAAAGCAATATTATAACTAATTTTTGTGAGCAGAAAGGTATGATTAAAATTTTACTTCCCAGCAAGCACATCTCTAACTGAAACTTTTCTACCATATTTAAACGCAACAATAAAAGCTGAAATATATCCTTTAGCTTTTGCTTTCTTTTTTAATTCTAAAACTTTGTTATAATCAGAGGTCTTTCCATAATAATATTTATGATGAGCACCTACCCTTACACGCTCAACACCTTTTAATCCTTTAAAGTTATAAGAAGCTGTTTTTACTTTTTTAGAACTAGAGGAAATTTGCACTTTAAAGTCAACTTCTTTTACAATTCTAGATTTTGGTTTAACTGGTTTGGGTTTGGTTTTTATTTCAATAACCACATTTTTATCCAATTGCTTTTTATATGATTTTATGGCTTTAAAAATTGCTTTTGCCATTTCTTGTTGCCCTTTTTTTGAATTGAGATAAGCTCCTTCATTCTTATTTGTTAAAAACCCTGCTTCAACATACACACTTGGCATAAAAGTATTTCTCAACACTAAAAACCCTGCTTGCTTTACCAATCTGTCATTTCTTTTCAAATCACCTACAAAATTATCTTGAATCAATCTTGCCAACATTAAACTTTGGTCTAAGAACTCTTCTTGCATTAAAGTTAAGCCTATAACAGATTCTGGTGAATTAGGATCAAACCCTCCATAATTTTTTTTATGATCATCTTCTAATAATATCACTTTATTTTCTTTTTTTGCAATGTCAAAATTACGGTCATTTTCATGTAAACCCAACACAAAAGTACCTGCACCATGTACTGAACTTTTACCAAAAGCATCACAATGAATAGATAAAAACAAGTCAGCTTTAGATTTTTGAGCAATATTACTTCTTTCATATAATTCAAGAAAGGTATCGTCTTTACGTGTATAAATTACTTCTATATTACCATCATTTTCTAATAATTTACCTACAGCCAATACAATTTTAAGTGAAATGTCTTTTTCTGAATACCCATTACCTGAATTACCAGGATCCTTACCTCCATGACCTGCATCTAAAACCACTTTAAATTTTTGTTGTGCTACAAGTGTATTGTTTTGAAAAATAAAAAATAATACAAAGGATAAAAAAATCAACTTTTTAGCTTCTCTTATTACTATAGTTGTCTTCATAAAAAATATTAATTATTAACTTTTTATTGGCTTAAACCACTTAAAAAATATATGTAAGTTTGTAACTTCAAAAACTAAGCCATTTTAACGTTCACAAAAATAGTATTTAAAAAATTGCATACAAATTTTAAGCATATAGTTTTTGCTTTCCTATTTTTAGGATTTGGATGTCAATTTGGTTATAGCCAAATTACAGACAAAAAAACAAGAATCTTAGAGCCTGTTAAAAGCATCCCTATTATCATACAAGGAATGACTTTAAATGATTCTATAGAAATAACTGATATTCATCCTGTTCATATCCAAAATTCTTCAAAAAAAGACACCGTAAAAACCAAAGAATTTCTTGAAGGAATTATTAATAAAAGAGCTTCTGGTTATATAAAAAATGATTTTGTAAATAAAAAAGCCACCTTATACAATCAAGCTGAATTGTATTTTCAAGATATTGAACTAAAAGCGGGTATAATCACAATTGATTACGATCGTAATTTAGCTTATGCCAAGGGAATTCTTGATAGTTTAAATAATTATACACAAAGACCAACCTTTAAACAAGCAGACCAAGAAAGTGAACAAGACTCATTGATCTATAATTTTAAAAATGAAAAAGCCATTATTTACAATACCAGAACTGAACAACAAGGTGTTATTGTAAAAGGTGAAATTACCAAACGAGAAAACGACTCCGTTTTTTATGTCAGCAAAGCTCATTTTACTACATCAACAAAGAAGAAGCCCGATTACGAAATTGTAACGGATAATATTAAAATGGTTCCTGGCAAAAAAATTGTAGGAGGCCTCTCGCAAATGTATTTGGCAAATGTACCGACACCAGTTATATTACCCTTTTTCTATGTACCCTTAACTAAAGAGCGGTCTGCCTCTGGGTTTTTAATACCTAGTGTAGGTCAAAATAATAATCAAGGGTACTTTTTTCAAAATGGAGGTTATTATTTTGCCATAAGTGATTATGTTGACTTGGCTGTGCTGGGAGATGTCTATACCAATGGTAGTTGGGCAACACGATTTGAATCAAATTATGCAAAACGCTATAAATTTAGTGGGAATTTTAGTCTGCGTTTCGAAAATTTAATTACAGGACAACGTGGATTTTCAAATTTTGAAAAAAGAAATAATTTTTATGTCCGATGGTCACACAGTCAATCACAACAATCTAGTCCGAATTCACGATTTTCTTCTTCTGTAAACTTAGGAAGTAGTCAATACTTTAGAGAATCATTAAATGAGTATAACATCTCACAAAGAGTAACCAATACCAACAGTTCATCAATATCTTATTTCAAAAAATTTGCTGGGACGCCCTTCAATATGAACCTATCCTTAAATCATACACAAAATACCAATACTGAAACAATTGACATGACGTTGCCCTCATTACAATTAACAATGGACAGGGTTTATCCGTTTGCACCAAAGTCTGGGGCTAAAAAGAATGCTTTACAAAATATTGGTTTGAGTTATAATTTAGATGCTCAAAATAGGGTAACTATATCTGACGATTTGTTTCTTAAACCTGGTATGTTTGACGATGCACGCTCTGGTGTAAAACATACCATATCTGCAAGTACAAATTTAAAAGCATTAAAATACATAACCTTATCACCAAGTGCTAATTATAATGAAGTTTGGGTATTAAAAACCATTGATCAAAATTACAATGTAGCTAAAAATAGTATTGAAAAAGATACCATAAATAATTTTGATGCTTTTAGAGAATATTCTGCTGATGTTTCAGCTTCAACGACATTATACGGTATGTTTAACTTTAAAAAAGGACGATTACAAGCCATTCGTCATGTAATGAGACCTTCTATATCTTATAATTACAGACCTGATTTTAGTCAGTATTATGAGGAAGTACAACAAAGTGATGATGATGAAGACACAATAGAGTTTAGTCGATTTACTGGCGGACTTTTTGGTGCTCCCTCAAGAGGATTATCTAATAGCATTGGCTTGTCATTAGCCAATACTTTTGAGGCCAAAATGATGGCTAAAGATTCAGCTGATGCTGAGCCAAAAAAAATTAAATTATTAAATAATTTAAATTTGTCAAGCAGTTATAATATTGCAGCAGATTCATTAAGATGGAGGCCCGTTAGAGTGACAGCTGGTACAACTCTTTTCGATAATAAACTAAGCTTAAATGCCAGTGCAGCACTAGACCCTTATGCATTAAATATTAGTGGTAAAAGAATTAACACTTTTAATGTTAACAATGGCGGTAGTTTATTCAGATTGACACGAGCAAATTTGTCAGCAAGTTACTCTTTGTCTAGTGATATGTTTAATAAAGAAGAAGCTGATAAAAAGAAAAAAACAAAACAGTCAAACCCAGATGACGATAGCCTTTTCGGAACAGATATCACTACTAGAAATACAAAAGATGATCAAGAAGAAAGTAAAACAAAAATTGCAAATTTATTTGGAGCTACATTACCATGGAAATTAAGTGTTCGATATTCAGCAAGTTATTCAAATTCTAAAAGGCAAAATGAAATTTCTAACAACTCACTTCAATTTTCTGGTAATATAGAATTGACACCTAAATGGAGTGTTGGACTATCTTCAGGTTATGACTTTAAAAATAAAGGCATTACCTTTACAAACCTAAGTTTTGAACGTGATTTAGACAGTTGGAGAATGAGTTTTAACTGGGTGCCATTTGGAAACAGTACTACCTATTACTTTTTTATTGGAATTAAATCTTCTGTGTTTCAAGATATTAAATATGACCAACGAAAAGTACCAGATCAACGATTGTTTTAGTCCATCTTAACCCTTCCCAAAAGGAAGAGGATTTATTAACTGCTTTATAATAAGAATTGAATATAACTTATAAATTAGTATAAATATTTTACAGAACACATTTTATTAATCAATATTTTACCTTAACAAATTATGAAAAAAATTATTACTACTTCAAAAGCACCAGCACCAATAGGCCCGTACAATCAAGCTGTTTTGACAAACAATATGCTTTTCACTTCTGGTCAAATTGCATTTGATCCAGAAACAGGAAAATTAGTTTTAGACAATATTAATGTAGAAACTAAACAAGTCATGGAAAATCTTAAAGCTGTTTTAACTGAGGCTGAAATGACATTTGAAAATGTAGTAAAAACATCCATTTTTATTGCAGATATGAATGATTTTGGAGCTATTAATGAAGTATATGGTTCTTATTTCAATAATGAGACAGCTCCAGCACGAGAAACCGTGCAAGTGGCTTGCTTGCCAAAAAATGTAAATGTAGAAATCTCTATGATTGCGGTTAAATAATGAATTGTTAAAAGTACGATTCTAGAAACCTGAGTTAGAAGTATAATCTTCAATTTTTGACATAAAAACCTAATCAAAATAATTGATAGTGTCCAAAATTTTAATTACTACTATGCTTCCTGTGATAATCTAACAATCCTTCAATGGGCCTTTTTACAAAGTTACCAACTGTAAAACCCATTTCTTTAGCCACTTCTCTAATTTCATCTTGAGATAAAAAAGCAATGGAACCTGCAAAATGTACAGGTGCTGTTTTCAATTCTTCTTTAAATTGAAAAATCATTGTTTTTGCAAAAAGTCGGATACCTTCTTTAATTAAATCAGTAATGTATTTATCCTCCTTATGAAAAAACATAAATTCAGCAAAAGAAGCTAAGTAAGCATTTGGGTTTGGTTTTTTATAAACATTAAACTTGATAAAATCAGTTTCTAAATTATACCTTTCAGCGAATGAAACTCTTAAACTTTCAGGCATTTGTTTGAAATAATAATCTCGAATCATTTGCTTACCATAGTAATTTCCACTGGCATCGTCCATTAAAATATAACCCAAAGAATTAATACGTTGATGTGTTTTTTCACCATCAAAATAAGTACAATTTGATCCTGTACCCAAAATGCAAACTATAGCAGGTTCACCGTCAGTAATGGTTGCGTATACAGCCGCCAGCGTATCTTCAGCCACCTTAATCCTTGCATTAGGAAAATGTAATTTTAGTACTTGCTTCAATGCTTTTTTATGGCCATTTGTTCCACAACCAGCACCATAAAAAAAGATTTGCTCTACCTCATCCTTATGCAAATTCAAAAAATCATTTTCATGGATTCTATCTAACAATTCGTCAGGTGCTAAAATAGCAGGATTCAATCCTTTTGTTCTTTGTTTTTCAAACAATTGAACACCATTATTATCTATAGCAATCCAATCGCACTTAGTAGAACCTCCATCTGTAATAAAAATCATATTGTATATTTTTTAAGACTGTTAATTTAAGGAACTGTTTTTATAAAAAAAATGATAATTAACAATTGTTGAAAAACAGTTGATAACTATACAAGTATGTTTAATTTAAAATAGTTCTTATTTATATATTTGCAATAGAGAAACATCCTTTCTCCCCTAAAAAAAGTCTTAATAGTAATTTACTAATAGGACTTTTTTATTTTTAGAACCCACCTTAACTAATATTAGACCATAATGCATTATTCTTACTCATGGCTATATAAGCTTTCTTAATATATTTGTGCTTTTCATTTTTTAGGTTCGGGTCATTTTTCAGTACTTGAGTAGCAATAGTTCTTGCTCGTTTTAAAATATGAGCATCTTTAACTAGATCGGCAATATTCAAATCTAAAATACCACTTTGTTGAGTTCCCATTAAGTCTCCCGGGCCTCTAAGCTTTAAGTCAACCTCCGCTATTTCAAATCCGTCATTGGTATCAACCATGGTCTTTAATCTTGTTTTTGCATCGCTGGTCAATTTAAAGCTTGTCATTAAAATACAATAACTCTGGGCTGCCCCTCGCCCAACTCTCCCTCTAAGCTGATGTAATTGAGACAGTCCGAATCTTTCAGCACTTTCAATAATCATAACACTGGCATTCGGAATATTCACACCCACTTCTATTACCGTTGTGGCTACCATAATTTGAGTCTCTCCTTTTAAGAAACGGTCCATTTCAAAATCTTTATCGGCTGCTTTCATCTTACCATGCACAATACTAATTTGATAATCAGGCTTATGAAATTCTCTTGTAATACTTTCATAACCATCCATTAAGTCTTTAAAATCAAGCTTTTGAGATTCTTGTATTAAAGGGTAAACTACATAGATCTGTCTTCCTTTTTCAATTTCTTCTTTCATAAACTTAAACACACTCAGTCTATTACTATCAAACCGATGTGCTGTTTTTATTTGTTTTCTACCAGGCGGCAACTCATCAATAACAGAAATATCTAAATCGCCATATACACTCATGGCTAAGGTTCTAGGTATTGGTGTAGCCGTCATAACTAAAATATGTGGAGGCAGTAGGTTTTTCATCCACATTTTTGATCGTTGTGCAACGCCAAATCTGTGTTGCTCATCAATAATAGCCAAACCTAAATTTTTAAATTGCACTTTGTCTTCTAATAAAGCATGTGTGCCTATTAAAATATTTAAAGAACCATCTTCTAAGGCTTCATGAATTAGTTTTCGTTCTTTAGTTTTTGTAGCTCCAGTCAATAATTTAACGCTAATATCTAATTCTTTTAACAAATCTACTATCGCATTAAAATGCTGATTTGCTAAAATTGCCGTAGGAGCAATTAATGCAGTTTGAAATCCGTTATCAATAGCAATTAACAAACTTAATAGAGCTACAATTGTTTTTCCTGAGCCCACATCGCCTTGTAATAACCGATTCATTTGAGCTCCTGTTATCATATCTTTTCGGATTTCTTTCACCACTCTTTTTTGAGCATTGGTCAACTCAAAAGGCAAATGCTCATTATAAAATTTATTGAAATTTTCGCCTACAGTATCAAAAACATACCCTTTGATTTTTGTTTTATGGATTAAGTTTTTTCGAATCAATTGCAATTGGATAAAAAACAATTCTTCAAACTTTAAACGTTGCAATGCTTTGGTTAATAATTCTTGATTTTTAGGGAAATGAATATTAAATAAGGCTTCGTTTTTTGAAATAAATTGTAACTCGTTTATAATTTCATCAGATAAGGTTTCTTGAAATTTGGCATTGACTTCAATAAATAAATTTTGTATTATTTTAGCCATTACTCTATTAGTAACCCCTCTTTTAGTTAACATTTCTGTGGATGGATACACGGGTTGCATCACCGTTTGCAAACTTTTTTTATAATCAGCTATCAACTCTAATTCAGGATGCGGCATACTAAACGATCTGCCAAACTTATTTACTTTCCCAAAAATAACATAAGGAGTATTGATTTTAATTGCATCTTTAATCCATTTCATGCCCCTAAACCAAACCAACTCCATACCACCCGAATCATCAATAAAAGTAGCTACTAACCTACTTCCTTTTTTTTGTTTAACTGTTTTCAACTGTGTTATCTTACCGATCAACTGTACCTCAGATGTATTTTGTTGTAATTGGTTAACTTTAAAAAACTGTGTGCGATCAATATATCTATTTGGAAAAAAGTGCAATAAATCTGCCAAGGTTCTTAACCCTAATTCTTTACGGAGTAAATCTGCACGAGCCGAACCAACACCTTTGAGATATTCAATAGAAGTATGTAAATTTGTTGTTGACAATGCTGAATTATTTTAATCACGAAGATACTATGACTCAATCAGAACTCAAAGATTTTTTAGATACAAAAGTTGTACAGTACAATAATCCGAAATTTATAGAATCTGACCCTATTCAGATTCCGCATTTATTCTCCTTAAAAGAAGATATTGAAATCTCAGCATTTTTAACGGCAACCATTGC
>DOIV01000317.1:24443-28411 GCA_003511845.1 Flavobacteriaceae bacterium
GCCAATAAAATGATGGAATTGCTAAATCATTCTCCGTATGACTTTATTGTCAATCATCAACAAAAGGATTTAGATACACTAGAAAAATTTGTTCACCGAACTTTTAATAGTATCGATTTTACATATTTTATAAAAGCATTACAGCATATTTATAAAAACCATAACGGATTAGAAGCTGTTTTTTCTGCTTACGCGGATGCAACCTCAACACAAACTGCCATCCATCACCTAAAAAAAGTATTTTTTGAATTAGAACATCCACAAAGAACACAAAAACACATTTCTGACCCTTTAAAAGGATCGGCAGCCAAACGCATCAATATGTTTTTACGTTGGATGGTCAGAAAAGACAATGCTGGTGTAGATTTTGGGATTTGGAAGACATTATCACCTTCTAGTTTGTCTTGTCCTTTAGATGTCCATTCTGGTAATGTAGCTCGTGTATTGGGCTTGCTTACAAGAAAACAAAATGATGCGAAAGCTTTAGCTGAACTAGATCAAAATTTAAGAAAGCTAGACGCTAATGACCCTGTAAAATATGACTTCGCTTTATTTGGATTGGGTGTTTTTGAAAAATTTAGTAAGACTAAATAGACTATTAGAAACAAGACATAAGAAGTCAAATTATTAGTACTTTCTCTAAAGCCTTATACAGTTTTATCTTTTTTCTCTCATCTTATTTCTTTTATCTAAATAATAAAAACTATTCTCTACCTTTGTAGCCTTAAAAAAACACAATGCGTTTACATAGAAATTTAGTATTGGCAGTTATTGATTCATTAAATTATATTTATAATGATGGTTTATATGCTGACAAAGTAGTTCAAAAAACCTTGAAAAGGGACAGCCGTTGGGGCTCTAGAGATAGAGGTTTTATTGCTGAAACAATCTATGACTGTGTACGTTGGAAACGTTTGTACAATGAAATCGCTGGGACTAAAAATCATTTTACACAAGAAAACCTCTGGAAAATATTTACTGTTTGGGCTACCTTAAAAGGCATAAAACTACCTGATTGGAAACAATTTAAAGATACGCCTGTACGTCGTATCAAAGGTAGGTTTGATGAATTACAAAGTAATCGTGCTATCAAAGAATCAATACCAGATTGGTTAGACAAACTAGGCGAAAAAGAATTAGGCAAACAATGGGATAAAGAAATTCAAGCATTAAATCAACAAGCATCTGTTATTTTAAGAACCAATACCTTAAAAACTACAAAAAGTAAATTGCAAAAAATACTTATGGCAGATGAAATTGAAACAGCTCCTATTGATGGTTATACAGATGCTCTACAATTGGCTGAACGTAAAAATGTATTTAGAACAGACGCTTTCAAAAGAGGGTATTTTGAAGTGCAAGATGCTTCTTCTCAATTGGTAGCAGAATTCTTAGAGGTAAAACCTGGCATGCGAGTAGTAGATGCTTGTGCTGGTGCTGGTGGTAAAACATTGCATTTGGCAGCATTGATGGAAAACAAAGGTCAAATTATTGCTTTAGATATTTATGAAAATAAATTGAAAGAATTGAAACGTAGGGCAAAAAGGGCTGGAGCACATAATATTGAACCTAGACATATCAGTTCAACCAAAGTCATAAAAAAATTATACAATCAAGCTGACAGAGTATTGATTGATGCTCCTTGTAGTGGATTAGGAGTTTTGAAAAGAAACCCTGGTACAAAATGGAATTTACAACCTGAATTTATTGAGAATATTAAAAAAACACAGGCTGAAATATTAGAAACTTATGCAAAAATGGTAAAGAAGGGTGGGAAAATGGTATATGCAACTTGTTCTATACTAAAGTCAGAGAATGAACAACAAGTAGAAAAGTTTTTAAATTCGCACAAAGAGTTTAAATTGATAAAAGAAAAAAAAGTATCGCCTGCTGAATCTGGCTATGACGGATTCTATATGGCATTATTAGAAAAAATAGATTAAATACCATGAACAAACTTATAATTGTACTACTAACGCTTTTTATAAGCTTCACAGCAATTGCACAAAATGATAGCATTCCAAAAGAAGATTATGAATTTTCTGTAGGGAAATCTATCCTAAATAAAAAATTATGGTCTCAACCATATCGTTACGAACATAAAGCATTAAACACTTTAAGTGTACAAATAAATATTAAACGATTACACCGTAAAAATGGAGAGTTAGATTTTAATTTGTTTGCTTTGACTGATGATGTTAAAAAATGGAGAATTAGACCTGTAGCTATTTATTATTATAAAGCAGATAGAAAAATATATCTAAAATCAAAATCTGAAAACCGAAATTACAATGTCTTTGAAAAATATAAATTAGAAGGTCATGAAGATTTTGAAGCCAAAACTTTTAAAACTAACTTTTTAGGGCTAAAAAAGAAAAAGAAGGTATCTCCGTCTGTACAATCACTTAAAAAAATGAAAATTAAGACTTCAAAAATCACTTATTATCTTGATTTTCCTGTACGTCCAACATTTCAATATGGAAAAGTATATTTTAAAGATAAACCTATAGGTTTTACAGGAGTTAAGCAATAAAACAATCTTATACCAATTTAAACATATAATGTCGCATAAAATCGTTTACTCACTTCTTTTTATTTTTTTACAAGGAGTTCATGATGTTCTTCGAAATTCTTTTTTCACAACCTTATCGTTAAAATATTGTACCGTAACCATGGCTATGCTAAAATATTTTGCCTCAACTTTGTGAAAATAATTACTGTTTTATTTTACGACATCAAATATTTAAATTAGTATTACTCTAAAATAATCTCATTTTTACACCTCCATAAAAAATAGTTAGGCGAAAATTACTTTTATATTAGAAGAACAAATATAATTGAAAAATAGCTATAGTAGGTGAAAAACAAGTATTATTTAAATGATTTGGTGAAAATCACGTATAAAATGTTGGTTTTAGATACTAATAATCCTTACTAAACAAATAGATGCTGTAACACCCCTTTTGTAAATACTACTGAATCATTAATTAATTGCTTGTGTTTTCTATTGATTTTAATTTCTCTTATAGAATCCTTTTGGTCAAAAGCCTGATTTATAATTAAAAATAATAAAATAGTGAGAAATGAGTAATGTGAATGATTTATGCGTTGGCTATTCATTACGGTCGTGTTATTCCGTTTATAAATGTTTCTACAAATCCTAAAATTTTATCCGTTACTCTTTCCGCTACTGTTTTTCTTTCTTTTAGGCTTGGTCGTGTGTTCATCATTCCGATTACTTCATCTCGTAATGGTTTCTTTTCGGTAAACATATAAGTTCCGATTACTTCTTGCAATTTTTCTGCATTCAAGTTTTCTTCTTGACTTAATTTATCTAAAGCCAAAATTCGTTCTTTTCCCCAAAAGTTCTCAAATTCGTCTGAAATATCGTCTGAATCTTCAATTTTTGGTAGGTTTTCTTGAATAAATCGTTCTATCAATTCTCGTTTGCTACGCATTTTTGCATCTCCTGCCATCATTTCAAGAATTGCTTTTTTCTGTTGTTCTTGCTCTTCTGCTGTTGCGTTTTTCAATTTTGCTAATAGTTTCAGAATATAAGCAACATTAATTTCATCTCTGTGAATCAATTCCAATTCAAAATCTACATCATTTAGAATAGATACTTTTTCTATTTGATTATGGCTTTTTGCTTTATCGTATAAATCAAGATATTTGCTTTTATAATCTTCAAAAGATTGTTCTTCCATTGATAAATCAGCAAAATCAAATTCTGTAAAAGTTGCCATTACATTTTTTAAACGCATTAGTTCTCTAAACGCCTTTATAAATTCTAATTCTTCCTCTTCACTTGGTAAATCGTTTACGCTATTTACCGTTGGTGCTATTTGTAATAAGGTAATAAATGCCAAATTGAATTTAGCAACATATTCTTCATACGGTTGCATTATAATTTCATCTTTCGCATTGATATTTGAAAATAACGAAATGGCATCATCCGTAGCATTTTT
>DOIV01000317.1:28721-31477 GCA_003511845.1 Flavobacteriaceae bacterium
AAATTTCGGAAACAAACTATATTTCCTTGTGATTTTAATTCGTTTAGTATCCTGTTAGTTCTTGAATAGGCTTGAATTAAACCGTGATAACGCAAGTTTTTATCTACATACAAAGTATTCAAGGCTTTGCTATCAAAACCTGTTAAAAACATATTTACAACCAATAAAACATCTATTTGTTTGTGTTTTACTCGCT
Organism: Flavobacteriaceae bacterium; assembly: GCA_003511845.1. Classification (GTDB taxonomy): domain Bacteria; phylum Bacteroidota; class Bacteroidia; order Flavobacteriales; family Flavobacteriaceae; genus Aureibaculum. The sequence continues at coordinate 28,918 of DOIV01000317.1, forward strand.
TTGCAACATCATTGTAATAATTGTAAAAACTCTTGCTGTCTTTTGTAGTAAAATTGGTGCTAAATTGCTTGTTGTAATGACCAATAAATTCTTCTAAATAATCTCTTGTATGTGATGAGACGCTATGCATAGCGTCTGTACCATATTCTGCTTGCGGTTCTACTGCAATACTTAATTCAGGTGTTTCAAATTCATTATCAAAAACGCCAATATTATCACTTCCAAAAGTTCCTCTATCTTCTTCATTGGCTTCATAAGAAAATATAGTTGCAATACGCAAATTGTGTTTACCTTCTTCTTTTTTCTTTTGAAACAGTTTAAAATATTCAATTACTGGTGTAAATCCTGTTTTGACATCTTTTTGTGAAACACAAAATATACTTGTAAATTCTCTGCTGTGTGTTTTGCGATTATGATTGGCAATGATATAATCCGTAATGTTGTTTAAGCGTTCTGGTGCATTCATTACTTCTGCTTCATCAATGGCTTCTACATCAATATCTGCAATGTGGTCTTTCTTTTTAAATGTGCTGATATATTCAATAGAGAATTTCAAAACATTTTCATCTCTTATGGCATCTGTAATTACATATTTATGCAATATTTTACCAAAAAGCATTGAAGTAGTCTTTTTCTGTGGAGACGCATTGCTATGCGTCTTTACTGATACTGCATTTTTTTCAAAAATAGGCGTTCCTGTAAAACCAAACATCTGACAATTGGTGAAAAATGCTTTAATGTCATTATGTGTTTTCCCAAATTGCGAACGGTGACATTCATCAAAAATATAAACAATTCGTTCGTCTTTGATGGTTTTCATTCTGCTCAAATACCTTGATTTACTTATTGCTGTATTTAATTTCTGAATGGTAGTAACAATCAGTTTATTATCACCAACCATTTGTTTTACCAATGTGTTGGTATTGTTTGTTCCGTCAATACTTCCTTTGCTAAAAGCGTTAAATTCTTTTGTAGTTTGGTAATCTAAATCTCTACGGTCAACTACAAAAACTACTTTGTGTACCTTTGGCAAATTGGTTAAAATTTGTGCCGTTTTAAAAGAAGTTAGCGTTTTTCCTGAACCTGTGGTATGCCAAATATAACCGTAACTGGGTTGAGTCGAAATGCCTTGCGACTTTACCATTTCTACAATGGCTTCTACTGCATAAAATTGATAAGGTCTCAATACCATCAATATCTTATCCGATTCTTGCAAAACAATATATTTGGTTATCATTTTTGATAAATGACAAGGCTCTAAAAAGATGTCTGCAAAATCTGATAATTGTGTAATGTGTTTATTATTAACATCTGACCAATAAAAGGTTTGTTTAAAACTACGTGCTTTTATAGGACTATTGGCATAGTATTTTGAATTGACACCATTGCTAATTACAAAAATCTGTATAAACTGAAACAAGCCATTTCCTGCTCCATAACTGTGTCTTTCGTATCTATTTATTTGATTAAAGGCTTCTTTGAGTTCTAAACCTCTACGTTTTAGTTCTATTTGTACCAATGGCAAACCATTGATTAAAATGGTAACATCATATCGGTTTTTAAAACTGCCTTCCATGGTTATTTGTTGGGTAACTTGAAATTCGTTTTTACACCAATGTATTTGATTGATGAGTTCTACCGTTTTGTGTTCGCCTTTGTCGTTGGTATAAGGTACACGGTCTCGCAATATTTTGGCTCTTTGAAAGATATTGCCTTTGTTGATGTAGTTTAATATCTGTTTAAAATCGTTATCTGATAGAGAGACACGATGCTTCGCGTCTTTACTATTGTGTATTTCTAATTGGCTTTTTAGATTAGCCAACAAATCTGTTTCGTCTTTTATGACAACACTTTTATAACCCAATTTCTGTAATTGGGTAATTAGGTTGTTTTCTAATATTTGTTCGGGTTGTGTGGTCATTATTCTTCTATTTTATAGAATTTATCTGTATTCCAATTTTCAGGATTGTTTATAATGTATTGCGATATGGTATGAAATGATTTTTCATTTCGGATGATATGGTCGTGAAATCGGGATTGCCATCCAAAATCGGTAAATCCATTTTTTCGGGCGTATGTGGTAACCGCCGATTTAAACCCGCGAACAATGGATGCCAAATTTTTGGATTGTGGTCCGAATTTGTTTTTGGTGGTGTTTTTTTGTGTAGAGACGCAATGCATTGCGTCTCTACGTTGTTGCGTTTCCGTATTATATTCATTATTCCCAATAATGATAATGGCGTGAAAATGATTTGGCATCACCACAAATTCACCCATTTGTAAATTCATATCTATTCGTAATTCAAATGTTTTTAACCATTCGATTTTTACAATTTTCCCAATTTCATTTAATTGCATTTTGCCACCAATAACATCACCAAACAAATGTTCCCTATTTTGGGTACAAATGGTAATAAAATACATACCATTACTACCATAATCCCAATTTGGCATTCTGGCGGATTTTATACGATATTTATTTTTATATTTTTCTGACATTATATTTTATTTCTCCGTACAGACGTAGCAGTGCAACGTCTCAACAAAACATCTTCTGCAA
>DOIV01000317.1:31816-32374 GCA_003511845.1 Flavobacteriaceae bacterium
CCTTTTTTGAATAGTACTGTATCATCAATTTGATTAGTCATATTATCAATAGATTTATCTATGGATGATAGGAAATTGGCTATTTTTTGTTGTTCTTCAAAAGAAGGTAAACTAATTTTTATTTTTGAAAAATTCCCAACTGAAATTGTAAACCTTGTACTGCCTGTTGCATAACTTGATAATTGCTTTAACACAGATGGAATATTGCAAAAATAGTGAGAATACAAAAGGTCAAGTTTAATATTGGGTCTAAATCTCATTAAATGATAACTGAACAAAGTATTATCTAAATCTTCAAATATAACAACTGAATGTCCAATATCCGTTGGGGTTTCAGATGATGGCGTAAACAATATATCACCTTTTTTTAAATCAGACGTTACAATTTGCTTATCTCTTGCTGTTACAATTTGTAAATTGCTTAATGTGTTATTATTTATATTTTCGTGTCTATAAACATTCATATAGTTAACTAGATGAACCTCTATTTCATTCTCTTTAGAAAGTTTGTCTACACTACTTGTTTGAAATCTACCAACCTCACCCAACTTCTTCACT
>DOIV01000318.1:0-2196 GCA_003511845.1 Flavobacteriaceae bacterium
AAAAAAAGTTTTGGGTGATGAACCCCATTTTTCAGGGAGTCCTTTTAACGGTTTAAGGTGTTTTATTATAAACTGTTCTACTTCATCTTTGCACTTATAAATTAGATGTTAGCGAATACAAAACAGTTTCCTATTAAAGGCACTAACTGTATATCTTTAATCGTTACGTAGTTTACTACTAACCAAAACAATTATCATGGGATTATTCAGTAAAAATAATGACACAACAAAGCTATCAGAAAGATGGATAACAGAAGGAAAACAATTTAAAGACCAGCTCAATGCTTTTTTAGATGCTATCTATAAAGGTGGAGACGGTCCAGAAGAGCCGCAAGAAACCAGAGTCGACATTGCAGAAGCCGTTTATCATAAAGCTATTGAATTAAACAAAGCCGGTGAGCATAAAAAACTACGCGAGTTATTCCCACCCGCTTACGAACCATTTCAACAATATTATGATGGTATCTCAAGAAGTATCAATCAAGTTATTGTATTAAAAGATAACCGAATTGTGGTACGTGCAGATGGCAATGTATATACAGATGATGGTAATGTATATCTATTAGAAAACGATAAAGTTACCAAGCAAAAAGGTGTTCGTGCTATTGGTATTTCTGCCAATAAAGACTTTATGGTTAAGGTTACCAAAAAAGAAATTCAAATTGTTAAAGACTGGAATTCCGAACCGATACACATTTTTAAATACCCAAAAGGATATGGAAAAGCAACCGAAAACATTAAGGTAGCCAATTTTAAAAAAGAAGGTTTAATTGTACTGAGTGCAACTGTTTTTAATGATGGAAAACGTGTGATTTTAGCAACCACCAACGGTATTTTTATAGTAGGTGATACTGGTAGTGAATGTCTATTGCCAACTCAAAAAATGTTACCTGAATTTATAGAAAATTTTTACGAAGAGTACGATGAAGATGAAACTTTTGAAGTCAGTTTAGACTATTTTCATGCTGCCCTTTCTCCTGATAACATGAAAATAGCGACTGGCTTTCAAATGAGTGAGCACTTTATTTTTGAAGAAAAAAATAAGCAGTTTGAGCTCACAAGTAAAATACAAGCACGGTCAGAATACCCACATGCTGTAGGATTTCACGATAAGCTAAACCATATTGCATTGGCATCCTGTCACTACCAACAAAGTGGTGTAATTGGAATGGATTTAAAACACTTACCTCTAGAAGCAAACACCTCTTGGTATCAAGATTTTGACGATCGCTTTGACCAAATGAATGATAATATATGGATTTTTTCAATCCTACCTTATAAAGAAGGGTATTTATTAGGAGCAAACAATGGGTATATCTGGTATATCAATCCTAAAAACCCAGAAGACAAAGCTTATTTACATGTAGGTGGCACCATTATGAGTATGGATTTTACTGCAGACAAAAAACACTTAGTAGTAGGCACATTTTCAGGATATGTAATCAAATTTGACATGACCGCTACTGAAAGAGATAAAACTTTAGTGACTGATATGAATGTTAAAGAAACCAACCGTTGGGCAATTTGGCAAGATACGGAACCTTTAATTTGGTAAAACGTATTAAAAAATAAACTATATCATTCTATTAAACAGACCAATACAACTATTAAATAAATAATTTTAAAAACAAACCATGTTTATAAGCACACAAGAATACGACGTACTTCAACAACCAATTACACAAAAATTTGACAAATGTAAAGATAATAGTGATGCAACACTTTATGTAATGCAAAGAGATACAGGTTTTCTCTTTATACCTATCAAAAAAAAATATGCTGAGGTTCGCTGTAATTTAACAGGTAAAAAAATTCCAAAACGAAAATGGAACGAGCAAACTAAAACAGCCGCTAAAGACTTATTAGCACAACATAAAATTTCTAAAACAGGGTGGTATATTTTACTGTTCATATTATTTCTTACGGTTGGAGGCTTTTTGTATTCTATTTTTTCTATAGTAATGTCAAGCCCTAAGTTTAATAATAATTTTGCTTTGAAAACAGCTGCTGAAAAGAATATTTTGTTAGCTAAACTTGGTGAAGGTGACTTGATAAAAACGACTGCCTTTGTTTATAAAATAAAAAGCATCTCTAAAGAGCAAATAACTGTGATAAAAAGTTCAGTTGCAAATTCGGCAAACGGAGAACATAGCGACCTATATAGCCCTATTGACGAAAGTAAACTTAAATTTAATC
>DOIV01000318.1:2604-2976 GCA_003511845.1 Flavobacteriaceae bacterium
GGCGAATTGATTATGCAAATTTTAGATAAATAATAATAAACATAAAAAAAATGGAAGACAGATTAGAAATATCGAATAGTAAAAATAAAAAAATAGGATTAACTATTTTTGGAGTTCTTTTAACATTTATAGGATACACTCAAAGTTTATTTGGCTTGGTGTATTTCTCTAAAGGCATATCCTATATCTTTTTAGGCTTGGGTATTGTTGTGTTAATTGGAGGTGTTGCCAGTATTATTGCTTCTAAAGGGCCAGCACTTATACTAACAAAAGAAGGCTTGAATTACAACCCTAAAATCAATGCTTTTGTAAAATGGACGGAAATAGAAGGTATTACTGATATCAACTTAAATAACCATCATACTGGACTTG
>DOIV01000176.1:0-5777 GCA_003511845.1 Flavobacteriaceae bacterium
ATATCATTACGCATATCAAAAAGTACTTTGTATAAAATTTCACGTTCATTGGCAAAGTCACTATTAGATTTTTGATTGATCAATGCAGGGAAATTAGAACTATGATCTGGTAAATATTGTTTGAGTAATTCTGTTGATATACTTCTGTTTTGTTCAATAACTGAGATTTGTTCAGTAATATTTCTTAGTTGACGAATATTACCTTTCCACGGATAATTTTGTAATACAACGATAGCATTATCTTCTAGTCGGATAGTTGGCATATTGTATTTTTGAGCGAAATCAGAAGCGAATTTTCGAAACAACAAATGAATGTCTTCTTTTCGTTTTCTTAGTGCAGGCAAATGAATATTTACAGTACTTAATCTGTAGTATAAATCTTCACGAAATTTACCTTTATGGATGGCTTCCATCATATTTAAATTGGTAGCCGCCACAATTCTAATATCCGTTTTTTGAACTTGTGACGAACCTACTTTCATAAACTCACCATTTTCTAAGATTCGTAATAAACGTACTTGAGTAGTTAAGGGTAACTCGCCAACTTCATCTAAAAAAATAGTACCACCATCAGCAACCTGAAAATATCCATTCCTTGCTTGTGTGGCTCCTGTAAATGAACCTTTTTCATGTCCAAATAATTCACTATCAATAGTGCCTTCTGGTATGGCACCACAGTTTACAGCAATATATTTAGCGTGTTTTCTATGTGATAATTGATGTATTATTTTCGGGATAGATTCTTTACCAACACCACTTTCACCAGTAACCAATACAGAGATGTCTGTCGGAGCAACTCTTATGGCTTTTTCTAATGCTCTATTCAAATGAATATCATTACCGATAATACCAAAACGTTGTTTTATAGTTTGTAAGTTTTCCATGCTTGTGCCCGCAAAGGCGGGTACCTTTTTACTTCCCCAAAAGGAGGCTTAAAATTTATTAATTATCATTATCTATAACCGTACCCAGCAACGTAGCACTTGTACAGTCTTTAATTTTTACCATCACAAAATCGCCTAGAGTTTCGTTTCCTGTTTTTGGGAAAATAGCTACTGTATTTTGTGTATTTCTTCCTTTCCAATGTTTGTCAGATTTTTTTGAAGTTCCTTCAATAAGTACTTCCATAGTTTTGCCAATAAAAGCTTTAGTTCTAATATGAGAATGTTCTCTTTGCAAGGCAATAATTTCAGCCAAACGTCTTTTTTTAACTTCGAGAGGTATATCATCTTCAAATTTTTTGGCAGCTAAAGTTCCTGGTCTTTCTGAATAGGCAAACATAAATCCGTAATCATATTTTACATATTCCATTAAAGAAAGTGTCTCTTGATGATCTTCTTCTGTTTCTCCACAAAATCCAGTAATAATATCTTGAGAAATAGCACAATCAGGAATAATGTTACGAATATTATCAATCAATTCAATATATTCTTCACGTGTATGTTGACGGTTCATACGGTTTAATATTTTGGTACTTCCAGATTGAATAGGTAAGTGTATGTATTTACAAATATTACCATGTTTTGCCGTAACATGTAATACGTCTAAGCTCATGTCTTGCGGATTAGAAGTGAAAGACCTAAATCGAATCTTAGGGAATTCTGTAGCACAGAGGTCTAATAATGTAGCGAAATCTACAGCAGTTGCTTTGGCAATTTCTGAAGCTTTTTTGAAATCTTTTTTGAGTCCGCCACCGTACCAAACATAGCTATCTACATTTTGTCCGAGTAAGGTAACCTCTTTAAAATTCTGATCTTTTAAATCTTGTATTTCTTTAATAATACTTTGCGGATCTCTACTGCGTTCTCTACCTCTGGTAAATGGTACTACACAGAAAGTACACATATTATCGCATCCTCTAGTAATTGAAACAAAAGCAGAAACTCCGTTAGAATTTAAGCGGACAGGTGATACATCTGCATAAGTTTCCTCTTTAGAAAGCAATACATTTACAGCATTTCTTCCTGCTTCAACTTCTTCAACTAAAGCGGGTAAATCACGATAGGCATCAGGGCCAACCACCAAATCAAGCATTTTTTCTTCTTCTAAAAATTTGGTTTTTAAGCGTTCAGCCATACAGCCCAACACACCAATTTTCATCTTTCTGTTTTTTTTCTGTTTTACACGACTGTATTTTTGTAATCGTTTTCTGATGGTTTGCTCTGCCTTGTCACGAATAGAGCATGTATTTACCAAAACCAAATCAGCTTCTTCTAAATTTGGCGTAGTATTGTACCCTTCTTTAGCTAAAATAGAAGCAACAATCTCACTATCATTCATATTCATCTGACAGCCGTAACTTTCAATAAATAGTTTTTTATGATTGCTGGCTATTTGATTGAGAACTAGTGATTGTCCTTGTTTTTCTTCTTCTATGATTTTCTCTATACTCATTATTCTTTTTCCGAAATTGGAATGCAAAGATACAACCAATAACTAAATTTTATGACATTTTGGCAGAAAATTAACATCCTAAAAAAATGTTAAAAACACGATTAATGGTATAAAAAAAACAATATTAAAAAATTCTATATACTTTTGCATTCTCAAAATAGTCAATCAATAAACTATTTTAAACCTTTTGAATTTAAAGATTGATCCTTAAATTTAAAATATTGAATTAAAGAACATGGCAAAAAATTTAGTAATAGTAGAGTCACCTGCAAAAGCAAAAACCATAGAAAAATTTTTAGGTAAAGATTTTCAGGTAGAATCTAGTTATGGTCACATTGCAGATTTACCCTCTAAAGAATTAGGGGTTGATGTAGAAGGAGATTTTTCACCAAAATACATTGTGTCTTCTGATAAAAAAGCAGTAGTTAAAAAGTTAAAGAGTCTTGCGAAAAAAGTAGATACTGTTTGGTTGGCTAGTGATGAAGATAGAGAAGGAGAGGCAATTGCATGGCATTTGTACGAGCAATTAAAATTAAAAGAAGACAATACCAAACGTATTGTTTTTCATGAAATTACTAAAAAAGCCATCTTAAAAGCTGTTGAAAATCCTAGAGATATTAACTATAACTTAGTGGATGCTCAGCAAGCAAGAAGGGTGTTAGATAGATTGGTGGGTTATGAATTATCACCAGTACTTTGGCGTAAAGTTAAAGGAGGTCTTTCAGCAGGTAGAGTACAGTCAGTTTCTGTACGTTTAATTGTAGAACGTGAACGTGAAATTGAAAAATTTAATGCGATTGCTTCTTATCGGATAGATGCTGAGTTTAAAAACACAAACGGAAAAATAGTTAAAGCGAAACTGCCAAAGAACTTTACTTCAAAAGCTGAAGCAGAAACTTTTTTAAATTCGTGTTTAGATGCTGAATTTAAAGTAGCCGATTTGCAAACCAAACCAGCTAAGAAAACACCAGCAGCACCATTTACAACATCTACATTACAACAAGAGGCTTCTCGAAAAATATATTTTCCGGTTGCAAAAACAATGATGATTGCCCAGCGTTTATATGAAGCAGGACTCATTACTTATATGAGAACAGATAGTGTAACGCTTTCAAACGATGCGAAAACTGCAGCTCAAGAAGAAATTACGGCATCTTATGGTGCAGAATATAGTAATCCTAGAGATTTTAAATCGAAATCAAAAGGAGCACAAGAAGCTCACGAAGCGATTAGACCTACCAATATGAGTACTCATACCGTTTCTTTAGGTCATGATGAAGATAGATTGTACAGTTTAATCTGGAAAAGAACCATTGCTTCTCAAATGAGTGATGCTCAGTTAGAACGTACCAATGTTAAAATTTCGAATACTAAAAATCAACATACCTTAACTGCAAATGGCGAGGTAATTACCTTTGAAGGTTTCTTAAAAGTATATCTAGAAGGAACTGATAATGAAGATGAAGAACAAGCAGGTATGTTACCTAAACTTTCTGTAAATGAAAGTTTAGAAAGAAATTATATTACAGCTACAGAACGTTATACAAGACCTCCAGGAAGGTTTACAGAAGCATCTTTGGTTAAGCGATTGGAAGAATTAGGTATTGGTCGTCCGTCAACTTATGCTCCAACAATTTCTACTATTCAACGTAGAGAGTATGTAATTAAAGGAATGGTAGAAGGTGTTGAAAGAAAATATACAGAATTAAGATTAGAAAACGGTGCTGTAAATGAACAGGTATTGTCAGAAAAAGTAGGTTCTGATAAAGGTAAGCTAGTACCAACTGATATAGGTAAAATTGTAAATGACTTTTTAGTAGAGCATTTTGCTACCATTTTAGATTATGGATTTACAGCTAAAGTTGAAGAAAATTTTGATGAAATAGCAAATGGTGATGGAGATTGGATTGAGATGATTAAGAATTTCTATAAAGATTTTCATCCTAAAGTTAAAGATGTTTCTGAAAATGCTGAAAGAGCAAAAGGAGAACGTTTGTTAGGTGTTGACCCAGAATCTGGTAAAAATGTATATGCACGTTTAGGTCGTTTCGGAGCTATGGTGCAAATTGGTGAAGCCACTGATGAAGAAAAACCTAAGTTTGCAAGTCTACAAGGCAATCAAACTATTGAAACGGTAACTTATGAAGAGGCGATGGATCTGTTTAAATTACCTAAAACTTTAGGTGAATATAAAGGCGAAGAAGTAATTGTTGCAAATGGTAGATTTGGGCCTTATGTTAAATTCGGAGCTAAATTTATTTCCCTAAGTAAAGGAGAAAATCCGATGGAAGTAGACTTAGAAAGAGCTGAAGAGTTGATAGATGCTAAAGAGAAAGCAGATGCTCCTATTGCAGAATATGAAGGCTTACCTGTGCAAAAAGGTGTAGGTCGTTTTGGCCCTTTTATCAAATGGAATAGTCTTTTTATCAATGTGAATAAAAAATACGATTTCGATAACTTATCTCAAGCTAATATTGAAGAGCTAATTGAAGTTAAAAAACAAAAAGAGATTGATAAGCTCATCCATCATTGGGAAGAAGAAGGGATACGAGTTGAAAAAGCACGTTGGGGTAGATTCAATATTATAAAAGGTAAATTAAAAATAGAATTGCCTAAAACTACTAAAGCAGAAAAATTGACTTTAGCACAAGTGCAAGAAATTATTGAAAAGAAAACTCCTAAGAAAAAAACTAGGAAAAAAACTGCAAAGAAAAAAACGACTAAAAAAAAGTAAGACCAATTTAATATTAGTATATGAGTTTTGAATTTTTAAACCCTGTAGAAGATACTGCCATTGCACATGTTGCATTATTACCAAACCTTTCTTTAGGTAAAAATATCGAAATTCATTCAAAACAAAACGGATTACCTGAGCTTGAAGGAGCTCATATCGCTATTATTGGTGTGCTAGATGGTAGAAGGTCTGAAGATAATCTGGGGACAGGGACTAATTACAGTATTATTCGGAAATACTTATATCAGTTATTCCCAGGAAATTGGTTTTCTAAAATAGTAGATTTAGGAAATATTCCACAAGGAAAAGAAGAAGAAGACACCTATTTTGTACTACAAGAAATTATCACCTATTTAGTAAAGAATAATATTATACCTATTATTATTGGAGGCGGTCAAGATTTAACCTATGCCAACTATAGAGCTTATGATCAATTAGAGCAGTCAGTTAATTTAACAGTTGTTGACACAAAATTTGATATTGGTACTATTGAAGAAGAGATGTCTTCAACTTCTTACCTGAGTAAAATAGTCATGGAAAAACCAAGTAACCTATTTAATTATAGTAATATTGGTTATCAAACGTATTTTAATTCACAAGAAGAAATAGATCTATTAGAAAAATTATACTTTGATATTTATAGATTAGG
>DOIV01000176.1:6175-7304 GCA_003511845.1 Flavobacteriaceae bacterium
GTTAGTATTGATATTGGTGCTGTTAGAAGAACTGAAGCACCCGCTAACAATAATGCAGTACCTAATGGATTTTATGGTGAAGAAATATGTGCTATTTCACGGTATGCAGGTATCAGCGATAAAGTATCTTCATTCGGTATTTATGAATACAATGCCAAATTAGATGAAAAAGATCAGACTGCACATTTAATTGCTCAAATGATTTGGTATTTTATAGAAGGCTATAATTTTAGAATAAATGAATATCCTTTTACTTCAAAAACGGCCTATAAAAAGTATATTGTCCCAATAGATGACACTATTATCAATTTCTTCAAAAGTAATAATAGTGATAGATGGTGGATGGAAGTTGAACATCCGAATAATAAAACTACAAAGCATACGTTAATACCTTGTACGTATCAAGATTATTTAAGAGCAGGAAATCAAGTTATTCCCGAAAGATGGTGGAAAACTTTTAGAAAATTAAATTAGTTATACACTAAATATATTTTTTTTGCGTTCTTAAAGTGATTCTACGAAATCAAAACCGTTTTAAATTAAAATAGTTTTAATAAAACACTAATATTTTTCCCCTATATAATGTGGGATAATAAATTTACATTTATGAAAAAAGTAACCGTTTATTTTTTACTTGCTGTATTTGCTCTAGCAACCAGTTGTGGTTCAAGTGACAAAGGAGAGCTAACAGGCGTTAGATCTAAAAAGAAATTTTTTCCAGAGAAACCACTAGGAATGACTTTAATTCCAGGTGGTGCTTTTACAATGGGTAAAACAGATGAAGACATTGCAGGGGCTTTAAATACTCCTTCTAGAACAGTAACTGTGAGACCATTTTATATGGACGAAACAGAAATAACCAACAGTGAGTATAGAGAGTTTGTTGTTAGAGTTAGAGACTCTATAGTAAGAACTCAATTGGCTATTCTTGCTGAAGAACAAGGTTTTGGAGCAGCAAGTGCTGATTTAGATTCAGGAGCTTCTAGTAATGATAGTGGTGATGGAATTAGTAAATATAAATTTGCTGAACCAGATACTACTGCCAATGTATATTATAAATATATGATGGATAATTACGGTAGCTTGGGTGATTTAAATTCTCCTACAGAAGGTAAAGCTTTAAATTGGG
>DOIV01000178.1:0-2365 GCA_003511845.1 Flavobacteriaceae bacterium
ATGCTTTTTATTATAAAGAAGTACTTACAATACTTAATCATTTTTTGGTGAAATCAGTATTGAAGGATAGTGCAGTTATTGATAATTTAGTGTACAGAATAGCTTCTAACAACTATACTTACCTTACAAAGGCGAGTATTTTAAAATTGATTCAATACAATAAAGAATTTGAAGCAATTTCATTTTTGTTTGATAATTGGAAAGGTGATGCTAATATTGCGATTAGTAATTGTTTACGTTTTATTGATTTGATTGTAAATAAAAACAATCAAAATCCGCTTGAAAAAGAATACCTCTATCGTTTTTACACTATTTTTAAGCAATTGACCAATCTGAATAATGAATTTGGATATCTGATAGATATTAAAACGTTACATCAATTTTATCAAAACATTTTAAAAACCGAAAAATTATCCTTTAAAGGAGAGCCTTTATCTGGTTTACAGATTATGGGTGTATTAGAAACTAGAGTGCTCGATTTTAAAAATTTGATCATCACTTCTGTAAACGAAGGAATATTACCAGCTGGTAAATCTGATAATTCATTTATCCCCTTTGATATTAAACGAGAAATTGGCTTGCCTACTTATCAAGAAAAAGACGCCATATTTTCTTATCATTTTTTTAGGTTATTACAACGAGCAGAAAACATTTATTTATTATATAATACTGAAGCAGATAGTTATGGTTCTGGTGAGCAAAGTAGGTTCTTAACACAATTAGAAATTTTCAAGGAACAAGAAATAGAAAAATTTGTAGTAAGCCCCACGGTACAAAAAACGGATAATACATTAAAAGAAATTTCTAAAAATGAAGCTATAATTGAAAAACTTAAAATTTTAGCAGAAAAAGGATTTTCAGCCTCTACTTTAAATAACTATATCTTAAACCCTTTAGAATTTTACAAACAAAAAATAATACGAATAAAAGAAATTGAAGAAGTAGAAGAAACCATAGCTGCTAATACGTTGGGGACAATAATCCATAAAACATTAGAGGCTTTTTACAAGCCATATATAGGGAAATATATCACAAAAGAAATTTTAGCTACAATGAAAGGAGCCATTTCAACAGAGGTGAAAAAATGGTTTGAAATAGAGTTTAATAATGGTAATATTTCTACAGGTAAAAACTTACTAATCTATAACGTTGCTCAACAATTTGTTTCTAATTTTTTGAATCAAGAATTAGATGTAATAAAAAAAGGGCATCAATTAAAAATTATTGCTTTAGAAAAGTCTTTAGAAATTACATTAACTATTGAAGGTTTAGACTTTCCTGTACGTTTTATTGGTGAAGCTGATAGAATAGATGAATTGAATGGAATTACAAGAATTATAGATTATAAAACTGGTAAAGTTGAACAAAAAGACCTGAACATTAAAGATTGGAGTCAATTGACAAAAGATTATAAAAAATATAATAAAAGTTTTCAGGTGCTTTTTTATGCGTTGTTATATACAAAATCTCATCAAATAGATGTAGAAAAGCATCCTTTAGAAAGTGGTATTATCTCATTTAAAAAGTTAAAATCAGGATTTTTAAAAGTAAATAAAGCTCCTATTACTAATGACGATTTGGATAATTTTACAGTTGAGTTAAAACAATTGGTTTTAGATATCTTTGATGCCAATATTCCTCTTTTAGAAAAAGAATCACCTTTTACACAATGGTAATCACAAAGAACATAATTATTAAAGGCAAACATAACAAGCCTATTTTAGCGGACTTATTCTATAAGAAAACAAATAAGCCAAAACCCATCGTGATTTTTGCACATGGTTATAAAGGATTTAAAGACTGGGGATGTTGGAATCTTATAGCGGAACAATTCGCCTTACAAGATATTTTCTTTGTAAAATTTAACTTTTCGCATAATGGAGGAACAGTAGATCAGCCTATTGATTTTCCAGATTTGGAGGCATTCGGACAAAATAATTACACCAAAGAATTGGATGATTTACAATCGGTTATTGATTGGATCTGTATTGAAGAATCAATTAAAAATCAAATTGATGTTAAAAACATTACTTTAATCGGACATTCTAGAGGTGGAGGTATTGTAACCATTAAAGCTGCCGAAGAACCAAGAATAACACGATTGATTACCTGGGCTGCAGTAAGTAATTTCAGTGAACGGTCATCAACAGTAGGTGACTTAGAGAAGTGGGAAAAAGAAGGTGTGAAATATGTTTTAAACGGAAGAACAAAACAACAAATGCCACATTATTACCAATTTTATGAAGATTTTAAAGATAATGAAACACGATTAAATATAGAACGTTCAGCTATAAAAATCAGAATTCCACATTTAATCATTCATGGAACAGGAGATAATGCTATCAATGTTCAAGAAGCTAAAAAT
>DOIV01000178.1:2742-4681 GCA_003511845.1 Flavobacteriaceae bacterium
ACTTTTGGTGCGAGCCATCCTTTTCAAGAAATAAATCTCCCAAAAACTCTTCAAAGTGTAGTAAATAACTCTATCGTTTTCGTAAATAAATAGATCAAAACTGATAAAAGTCATACATATGTAACAAATGTAGCTTTACCTTTATTGTGGCTATATAATGGTTTTTTTAAATAGAGTATTAACTTAAAATAAAAGAGATGTCTGCAATTATTCCGAAAAATGCAGATTTAGGAAAGTACAAACTTAAAAATGTTACACCACGGTGGAATTTTTCATTTGAAGAACTACAAAAAATTACAGTAGCAAAATTCATTTTCAGCTTGTTTCGGAGCACCATTTATGCCTTTACACCCAACAGTATATGCTGAAATGTTAAGTAAAAAAATGCAAGATGCTGGTGTAAATGTTTGGTTAATTAATACAGGTTGGAGCGGCGGTCCTTATGGCGTAGGTTCTCGTATTAAATTAAAATACACCCGAGCGATGATAACTGCTATTTTAAAAGGCGATTTAGATAATATAGCGTTCGAAAAACATCCAATTTTTGGATTATTTATGCCAAAATATGTGCCGAATGTTCCTATTGAACTTTTAGATCCAATGAATACATGGTTGCAAAAAGGTGGTTATATTACTAAAGCAATCCAATTGGCACATTATTTTCATCTCAATTTTGAAAAATTTGAGAGTCAAGCCTCTGAAGAAATTATGGAAGGCGGCCCATTAATTGATCAACATCATCATTTAGATCATATGTAATATTTTTTACTATTCAATAAGCAAAACCCACCTCACTCTATGTGAGATGGGTTTTTTAGTGGAGAATATCGGAGTGCTTTACAAGCCAACCTCAATATCCCATGTTGAAAAACATTAAAAAAACTTTATTCACTCAAAATAATCAAGCTGGGCTTGTTATTTATTTCATTTCTTAAAGTTTCCTTTTTAATATTTTATCTGTGGAGAATATCGGAGTCGAACCGATGACCTTTTGACTGCCAGCCAAACGCTCTAGCCAACTGAGCTAATCCCCCAAATTTTTAAAACAATCCGTGAAAATTCACGGATTGTTTAAGTTTTATACTAATATCTATAATGCTCAGGCTTATAAGGACCATCAACGGTAACACCAATATATGCTGCTTGGTCTTCACGTAGTTCAGTCAACTCAACACCTACTTTTTCTAAGTGTAATTTTGCTACTTTTTCATCTAAATGTTTAGGTAACATATACACTTCATTTTCATAGGCATCACGGTTTGTCCACAATTCAATTTGAGCTAAGGTTTGGTTTGTAAATGAGTTACTCATTACAAAACTAGGATGCCCAGTTGCACAGCCTAAATTCACCAAACGTCCTTCTGCCAAAATAATTACTTCTGTACCATCAATAGTATATTTATCAACTTGTGGTTTGATAACCACTTTAGTATCTCCATAATTATCATTCAACCAAGCCATATCAATTTCATTGTCAAAATGACCAATATTACACACAATTGCTTTGTCTTTCAACGCTCTAAAATGACGCTCTTGAACGATATCCTTATTTCCTGTAGTTGTAATTACAATATCTGTATTACCAATAACAGTTTCTAATTTTTTTACTTCAAAACCATCCATTGCAGCTTGTAAAGCACAAATAGGATCGATTTCTGTAACCGTTACAATAGCTCCTGCTCCTTGAAAAGATGCCGCTGTTCCTTTACCAACATCTCCATAACCACAAACAGTAACACGTTTACCTGCAATCATTAAATCGGTTGCTCTTTTAATAGCATCTACAGCTGATTCTCTACAACCATATTTATTATCAAATTTTGATTTTGTAACCGAATCATTAACATTAATTGCTGGCATTGGCAATGTTCCTGCCTTTACTCTATCGTATAAACGATGAACTCCTGTTGTAGTTTCTTCACTTAATCCGTTAATTCCT
>DOIV01000178.1:5089-5567 GCA_003511845.1 Flavobacteriaceae bacterium
GGTTTTTTATCTTCTCCAAAAAATATAGTTTGTTCAATACACCATTCAAATTCTTCTTCAGTCATTCCTTTCCAAGCATAAACTGGCACTCCAGTTACAGCAATAGCAGCTGCAGCTTGATCTTGAGTTGAGAAAATATTACAAGAACTCCAAGTTACTTCAGCACCCAAAGCTGTTAATGTTTCAATTAATACCGCCGTTTGAATGGTCATGTGTAGACAACCTGCAATACGAGCTCCTTTTAAAGGTTGCTCATCTTTATATTCTTCTCGAAGGCTCATTAGACCTGGCATTTCAGCCTCAGCCAATTCAATTTCTTTTCTTCCCCAATCTGCTAAAGAAATATCTTTAACTTTGAAAGGTACATAAGGTGTTGTTTTTGTATTCATATTCTTATCTTTGTATTTTAGACTGCAAAAATACAAAATACCTTTGAGAAATTAATGCCTATCTATAAAACTATACATCCTAAAAAAAA
>DOIV01000079.1:0-1552 GCA_003511845.1 Flavobacteriaceae bacterium
ATGCCAGAAATGTTAAAACCAACAGCAGCTATTATGGGTGCAGGTTTAGGTAAAGACGTTGCTTTGATTACAGATGGTCGTTTCTCTGGTGGTACGCACGGTTTTGTTGTCGGTCATATCACTCCAGAAGCACAAGAAGGTGGTGCAATTGCTTTGCTAAAAGATGGTGATAATATTACCATTAATGCAGAAACCAATACCATTTCGGTTGATTTACCTGAAGCAGAATTAGCAACACGAAAAGCAGCTTGGCAACAACCAGCATTAAAATTTAATAAAGGGGTGTTGTATAAATATGCAAAAACAGTATCATCAGCATCAGAAGGATGTGTAACTGATGAATTCTAATAAAAAAACAGCATATGAAAATGACGTTTAAAAGAAGTAGTGAAATGAATTTCTATACAGATGATTTATACGACTGTCCCCTTGAGGAGACTTTAGGGGTGTTGAAAATAGAGAATAAATAATTTATTCCTTCCCTTTGGGAAGGCTAGGGTTAAAAGAATTATAATATGAATACACAAACAAAAACAGCTAGAAAACCAAAGGTTGATAAAACGATGAAAATATCAGGTGCAGAGGCAGTAATTCATTGCTTACTAGCAGAGGGTGTTGATTTATTGTACGGATATCCAGGTGGTGCTATTATGCCAATTTATGATGAATTTTATAAGTTTCAAGATAAATTACATCATGTATTAACCCGTCACGAGCAAGGTGCAACACATGCAGCTCAAGGTTATGCTAGGGTAACGGGTAAGGTTGGTGTGGCTATGGCAACTTCTGGTCCAGGTGCTACAAATTTGGTGACTGGTATTGCAGATGCTCAGATAGATTCTACACCTATGGTTTGTATAACAGGTCAGGTAGCAAGTCATTTGTTAGGTTCTGATGCCTTTCAAGAAACTGATATTATTGGTATTTCTACACCAGTTACCAAATGGAATTATCAAATTACAAAAGCAAGTGAAATACCAGAAATATTAGCCAAAGCATTTTATATTGCTCGTTCTGGTAGACCAGGGCCAGTCTTAATTGACATTACAAAAGATGCACAATTTGGAGAATTAGATTTTATCTATGAAAAATGTAAAAAAATAAGAAGTTATAGAGCCGTTCCTAAATTAGAGTTGACTCAATTAAAAAATGCTGCTCAGCTAATTAATAAAGCTAAAAAACCATTTATTGTTTTTGGACAAGGTATTATTTTAGGACAGGCAGAAAAAGAATTTAAAGCATTTATTGAAAAAACAGATATTCCTTCCGCAACCACATTGTTAGGGTTATCTGCTTTAGAATCTAAACATCGTTTACATGTAGGTTTGGTGGGTATGCATGGTAATTATGCTCCAAATGTATTGACCAATGATTGTGATTTACTGATTGCTATTGGTATGCGATTTGACGATCGTGTTACTGGTAATTTAGAAAGTTATGCCAAACAAGCAAAAGTGATACATTTTGATATTGACCCTGCAGAGATTGATAAAAATGTTAAAACAGATGTAGCCGTTTTAGGTGATGTAAAAGAAACATTAAAAGAAATATT
>DOIV01000079.1:1956-14435 GCA_003511845.1 Flavobacteriaceae bacterium
GGTCAGTTTAATCCTACTAAAGAAGGATTGACTATGGGAGAAGTGATTGAAGGAATTAATAAAGTTACTAGAGGTGATGCTGTAATTGTTTCTGACGTTGGTCAACACCAAATGTTTGCTTGTCGTTATGCAGATTTTGTAAAAACAAGAAGTAATGTAACTTCTGGTGGTTTAGGTACAATGGGTTTCGCGTTGCCAGCGGCTATCGGAGCAAAAATGGGAGTGCCGCATAGAGAAGTAATTGCTATTATTGGTGATGGTGGTTATCAAATGACCATACAAGAATTGGGTACGATATTACAAACAGAAGCTGCAGTTAAAATTGTGGTTTTAAACAATAGTTTCTTGGGTATGGTACGTCAGTGGCAAGAATTGTTTTTTGACAAAAGATATGCTTCTACAGTAATGAAAAACCCTAATTTTGTAAAAATAGCTGAAGGCTATGGTATTGAAGCTAATCAGGTTTCAAAACGTGTAGATTTAGCTGGTGCTATCCAAAAAATGGTCAAGTCAAAAAATTCTTATTTCTTAGAGGTAATTATAGAGCAAGAAGGTAATGTGTTTCCTATGATACCAACAGGAGCAAGTGTTTCAGATGTAAGATTAAGTTAATTATGGAAAAACAAACATATACAATATCGATTTATACCGAAAATAATGTAGGTATTTTGAATCGTTTATCGGCAATATTCTTAAAACGTCATATCAATATTGAAAGTATGACGGTTTCTAAATCGGAAATAGAAAATGTGCATAGGTTTACATTTGTAGTGATTATTGCAGAAAATAAAGCTCGAAAAATTATTGGTCAATTAGAAAAACAAATTGAAGTAATACGAGCATTTTACCATACAGATGATGAAGTTATTTATCAAGAATCTGCATTGTTTAAAATTTCTACTGAACATTTGTATGATGAGAAAATTCAAAATAAATTAAAGTTTAGAAGAGCACATATAATAACCATAAACAAAGATTATTTTGTGATAGAAGCTTCTGGCTTAAAAGTAGATATTGACAGATTGTATGATAAGTTAAAACCTATCGGATTGTTACAATTTGTACGTTCAGGGCGTATCGCTATTACAAGGCCGAAAATGGCAATTTCAGAATTATTAGAAGATATTAATTAAAAAAACATATAATGACAAATTATTTCAATACACTTTCAAGAGAAGCCCAATTAGAACAATTAGGGGTTTGCGATTTTATGGATAAATCAGAATTTACTGATGGTATAAACAAGTTAAAAGGTAAGAAAATTGTAATTGTTGGCTGTGGAGCACAAGGCTTAAATCAAGGCTTAAATATGCGTGATTCTGGCCTAGATGTATCTTATACATTAAGAGAAGGTGCAATTAAAGAACAGCGTCAATCGTATAAAAATGCAACGGAGAACGGATTTAGCGTAGGTACGTATCAAGAGATGATTCCTACGGCAGATTTAGTTTCTAACCTTACACCAGACAAGCAACACACTTCTGTTGTTAAAACTATTATGCCTTTAATGAAACAAGGAGCTACATTGTCTTATTCTCATGGTTTTAACATCGTCGAAGAAGGAATGGAAATTCGTAAAGATATTACGGTAATAATGGTGGCACCAAAATGCCCAGGCTCTGAAGTTCGTGAAGAATATAAAAGAGGATTTGGCGTGCCTACATTAATTGCAGTGCATCCTGAAAATAATCCTAATGGAGATGGTTTTGAACAAGCAAAAGCATATGCTGTTGCAACAGGAGGCGATAGAGCAGGAGTGTTAAATTCGTCTTTTGTAGCTGAGGTGAAGTCAGATTTAATGGGAGAGCAAACTATCCTTTGCGGCTTGTTGCAAACGGGTTCAATTTTATCCTTTGATAAAATGGTAGCCAAAGGTATTGATGCAGGTTATGCTTCAAAACTCATCCAATACGGTTGGGAAACTATTACAGAGGCATTGAAACATGGCGGAATTACCAATATGATGGATCGCTTGTCGAATCCTGCAAAATTAAAAGCATATCATCTGTCAGAAGAATTAAAAGACATTATGCGTCCGTTATTTAAAAAACATATGGACGATATCATGCAAGGAGAATTTTCTAAAACCATGATGGAAGATTGGGCAAATAACGATAAAAATTTATTGTCTTGGCGAGCAGCCACAGGCGAAACTGCTTTTGAAAAAACATCTGCTACAACTGATGAAATACCAGAACAAGAATATTTTGACAATGCAGTTCTAATGGTTGCTTTTGTGAAGTCTGGTGTAGAACTGGCTTATGAAACGATGACTGCAGCAGGTATTAAATCTGAATCTGCTTATTATGAATCGTTACATGAAACACCTTTAATTGCAAATACAATAGCTCGTAGTAAATTATTTGAAATGAACAGAATTATTTCTGATACAGCTGAATATGGTTGTTATCTTTTTGATCATGCATGTAAACCTTTATTGACAGATTTCATGAAAACAGTCGATACAGATATTATAGGGAAGCACTTTGGAGAAGGAGAAGATAGTGGTGTAGATAATCAAGAATTAATAGCAGTAAATAGAAATATTCGTCAGCATCCTGTAGAAAGAATAGGTGAAACATTAAGAGATGCTATGACAGCTATGATAAAGATTGTATAGTTGATTTACTTTACACAAGAAATAGTATTGAAAAGTAAGAGTTGAATGTTTAGATAAAAATAAGATTAATGGGTGTTTCCAAAATATATTATCCTAATATAAAAGATATTCGAAAAGCTGCAGATGTACTAAAAAATATTAGTTCTGTAACTCCATTGCTGAAAAACATAAACTATTCAACAAAGTATGATGCTACAATTCTACTAAAAAGAGAAGATTTACAGCAAGTACGATCTTATAAGATTAGAGGAGCTTTCAATAAAATTAGTAGTTTATCTGTAACAGAAAATAAAAAAGGAATCATATGTGCTAGTGCAGGTAATCATGCACAAGGCGTTGCTTATGCTTGTAGAAAACTGGGTATTAAAGGTGCGATTTACATGCCTTTGACAACACCAAATCAGAAAGTAGAACAGGTGAAAATGTTTGGAGGTGATGTAGTTGAGATCATACTAATTGGCGATACTTTTGATGATGCTAATAGTGCTGCAAAAAAAGCTTGCGATAAAAAAGGTAAAATATTTGTTCATCCTTTTGATGATGAAAAAGTGATAGAAGGTCAGGCAACTATTGGTCTAGAAATTTTAGAACAAAGTAATGAGCCTATTGACTATGTAATTGTACCTGTTGGAGGAGGAGGTTTAGCAGCTGGTTTGTCAGCTGTTTTTAAGAAGCTTTCACCAAAAACTAAAATTATAGGTGTTGAGCCAGAAGGTGCACCTTCATTGAAAACTTCTATTGAACAAAATAAGGTAGTTACTTTAGCAACTATTGATAAATTTGTTGATGGAGCAGCTGTTAAAAAAGTAGGTGAAAAAAACTTTCAAATTTGTAAAGATAATTTAGACAGAATTCTCACTGTTCCTGAAGGGAAAATTTGCGAAACCATCTTAGAGCTGTATAATAAAGATGCTATTGTTGTAGAGCCAGCAGGGGCATTAACAACGGCAGCTTTAGATTTGTTAAAGTCTGAGATTAAAGACAAAACAGTAGTTTGTATAGTTAGCGGAAGTAATAATGATATTACTAGAACTCCAGAAATTAAAGAAAGAGCCTTGTTATATGCGAATTTAAAACATTACTTTATCATTCGCTTTCCACAACGTGCAGGAGCTTTAAAAGAATTTGTAGCCGAAATTTTAGGACCTAATGATGATATTACTCACTTTCAGTATACCAAAAAAGCAAATCGAATTACCGATGTTGCTGTGGTTGGTGTAGAGTTAAAAAATACAGATGATTTTGAACCTTTAGTTTCTAGATTGAAAGAGCATGATTTTTTTGGAGAATACCTTAATAATAAGCCTGATTTGTTTCAGTTTTTGGTTTGACATTATTTAAGTGTTTTCGAGGATTTTTTGATAGTTTTTATTAGTGCTGATTATATTTTGTAATTTTATTTCTAATTAAAATATCACTTTTACTATATTTGCCACCTTAAAACAATAAATTAAAACAGATGAAACAAATTATAGTTGCCTTAGTAGTTGTTCTTTTTTTTATCTCTTGTAGTAGTGATAAAGATTCAGAACAAGCAACAATAGATTATACAGAACAAAATGAAAAAGAAATAGTTGCGTATATAGAGAAACACAATTTAACTACTCAAAAGTCAGATTCAGGCTTACATTATGTAATTAATGAAATGGGTGCAGGTGAGCAACCTAATGTAAATTCTAATGTAACTGTTGCTTATAAAGGTTATTTTACTAATGGAAATGTTTTTGACCAAAGTGATGCTAAAGGTATCTCTTTTGGTTTACAGCAAGTAATCAAAGGATGGACGGAAGGGATTACTTATTTTAAAGAAGGAGGAAGCGGAATATTATTAATTCCTTCTCATTTAGGATACGGTAGTAGAGGTACAAATGGGATACCTGGTGGGTCTGTACTTGTTTTTGATATCAATTTAATTTCTGTAAACTAAAAGCTGATTATTATAATATGTAAAAGTAAAAAACTCTAAATCAATATGATTTAGAGTTTTTTATTTTCTATGCTTTTGAAATAATTTTATTTTTTCTCAAAAGACAATGTAGAAGTAAGTTTAGTAACTATTACTGTACTACCAATAGTTGTTGTATCTTCATCAACTCCTTTAAGTTTTAATACTTTCTCTGTTAGTGATAAAATATCGTATTCTGTATTTTCACCATCTGCCTTTATTGTCAATTTTTCTCCTTCTATTTTCCATGTTCCTGAAGTGTCAAATTGCGTTATTGCTTGCTTTTCGATTACTTCTTCTCCAATTGTTGTTGTAGTAACTAATAAAAAACTTCCAGAATTTTTTAATGTATTTGGATGCGTAAATTTTGAAAGAGTGTTTGTGAATGTTTCACCATTTGACATGATAATTGCTTCAATGGGATCTTCGGACCCCACAGTAGTTATTGAGTTTCCATTGAGTTTAAATTCATTAAGTTCCCATTCTCCAATAATTTTTTCACTATTGGTAGGTATGTGAACGTCGTCACTACTACAAGAGACTAAAACTGAGGTTAAGGTTAAGGTTAAGAATAAATTTTTGAATAGTTTCATTTTGTTAATTTTTAGTTATCTACTCTTAACGTTTGGTTCTTGATTTTATTTGGTAAGTAACAGAAAATTAACATTTCTTTAATTATTTAAGGTAGGTTCTAAAAATTCATTTACTCACATCTTTTCTATTTTTTAAAATTGGAGTTCGTGATGTGCTTCGCAATTCTTTCAAAAAAAATTAACGAAATAGGTTATTTGTTATCTTTGTTCACTTAAGGGTTTACAGAATTTCTCAAATACTCCCTAAAATTTCATGGTATTATCTAGGTAGACTTCAAAAATTTCAGTCGTCTTTAAAAAAACTCTGTAAATTTTGATGCGAATGAATTTTTAGAACCCACCTTAAAATAAGCACTTTAGCAAAGTGCTATTAATACTTAATAAATTTAATTGTTTCAGATCTTGTAGTCGAATTTATTTTTAATAAATATAATCCTGAAGATAGATGTTTTACATCAATTTTATTTGTGGTGTTATCGGTTAAGTTAAGAGTTAAAATTTTCTTTCCTGTAATAGAATAAATGGTAGCATTACTGTTTTCTGAAAAACTGTTTAAGCCTATAGTCAATTCATTTTTAACAGGATTAGGATAGACTGAAATTTGATTTTTAATGGCATCTATATCATTTACTCCTAAAGTAAAATCAGTAATTAATGCATGCTGAATTCCTGTACCTGCTGACCAAGCCCAAATATGGGGCTCACTTCCTGATTCAATATCTAAATGCCCACCATTTGTCCATGACATACCGTTGTTTGCAGATTTCCAAGAACCATTTGCACCAGCTTGGTAAGAAACAAAAATTCCTTTTCCAGATCCATCAAAACCACCAGAATGGTAATTAAATGAAGAAGAAACGTAAATAATATTTGAATTTTGTTTTGCAATTGCTACATCTCTCATCCTGTCGTCAGTGAATAATTTTGTCCAGTTATCACCAGCATCATCACTTCTATACAATCCTTTATTTGTGCCATACGCAACTACATAAACTCTGTTTTTTATATTCGGATCAGCTTTGATATTAAAAACACCTTGCCATGCAACAATTACAGGAGTTCCCCATAATTCATCAAGTTCAGATACAATGTCTGGTTTCATTATAGCATTGGGGACAGTTGTACTAAATCTCATTTCTGGCAAGCCTACTTCTTTCCAGCTGTCACCACCATCCGTTGAACGCCAAAAGCCACTTTCGCCCCCTGCATAGATGATTTTACTGTCTTTTTTATCCACTTCAGTGAATTTAACGCCTTTCATACCATTAGATTTTTTAATCCAAGTTGCCCCATCATCTATTGACTTGTACACTTCACCTTCTTGAGTTAGGTATAAGGTTCTTTTATTTGGGTCACTATTTACATCAATTGACAAACCATGCATTTGAAGTCCGAAAGGTTTGAGTCCGCTATTACTCATTTTCCAATTTTCACCATATTCTGTACTTTTAAAAAGAGCACCTTTAGTAACGGGTTGATCTGCAGAGAAAGTAGCCCAAACGACATTTTCTCTTTCTGGATCACTCACTACAAAATTACAATTAGAACCACCTTCAGCCCACCAAGAATAATCAGGATAGGTATTGGTATTCGGAAAACTTTTTTTCCATGATTTTCCATGATTTTTAGAATACCAAAAACCAAGGTCGTAATAACCAACATATATTATTTGAGAATTTGCATCATTAACATCTATCCAATTTCCTTCAATATTTTCCATCCCTGTAGAAATATAATGATTTGTTTCTACCTCTTTACAAGAAATGTTATTGATATGATCTCCGCCATCTAAGCTGCTCCAGCTCCATTGCCCAAATGCACCATACAATCTGTCAGGTTTGAATCTGTCTTTGGTCAGAGTTTTTACAACGGCATTATAACTAAAAACAAAGGCGTAATTAGGATTAGCACAAGCAATATCCCAATTATTAACAAGACCAGTTCGTTCCCATGTTTCTCCACCATCTGTTGTTTTCCAAGTTCCTGAATTAGGTTCGCTACTATCCGTATAGATAATTTCAGTTAAACTAATATTTTTTGCATTTTTACCTACACTAATAATACCGCCATGGTCATTTCCATGCTGATCAGTTATTCTTGAAAATGTTTCACCTGCATTAGTACTTTTATAGAATTCTCCAGTATCATCAACATATTTCCATGCCTCTTTTTGATCACAACCTTGAGCGTTTACTTTAAAAGAAGTCATAAAAATGGTTTTCGGGTCTGTTGGATGTAAATCGAAATCTAATATTGAAGGATAAACATTATTTACTTTACCAATTCTTGTCCATGTTATGCCTCCATTTATAGATCTGTAAAGATTGGGTTCAGAACACCCAAATCTTGCTCTTCCAGTTAATGCATAAACAATTTCTGCATTATTTTCGTCAACCAGAATTTTTACAATCCTAGCATTATTTGGGATGCCAGTTGTAGTTACAATTTTCCAGTTATCACCAGCATCGGTAGTTTTTAAAAAGGACATTTTTTGCAGCCAATCTTCATAATGAGCTAAGTAGCCAACATTAGCGTCAGATATCGCCATGCCAATACTTTCAATATAACCTAAACCATTAGCTCCCAATTCAATTTGAGCTGGATATACCGTATTTCCACCATCTTTAGTTTTATAGGCACCAATTCCTGTTCCGATAATAAATGTTTTACCATCTTTAGGGTGAAAACCTAAACTAGAAATATGTGTTTCTTTTAAACCTTGAACAGAACCTACTACTTTCCATGAAGCACCATTATTTGAGCTCACATATACACCGCTCAAATCAGAAGCAGTTACGATTGTACCGTCTGCAGTGGCTCCAACCATAGCAATGGCACCTCCGCCCCCAGGATTTGTACGTGTCCATTGATGCTGAGCATAAACTTGTATAAAGGCAATAAGTAGAATAAGCGTTGTTAGTTTTTTCATAGCGTTGAAAGTTTAGTTTTTTGTGATAGGAAAAATACAAAATAATGAGTTAGTTTCCATGGCAAACTCACACTTTTTTGTATATGTTGATAATTAGTGAGTTAAATTTTCAGATTTTCTAACTTTCAGATTTCGTGAATACGCAATGTATTGAAAATGAAGCATTAGCATTTGAAAAAATAAAAGTATGAGTTTGCTCTGAGTTAGTTTCTTGATAAAATTTGTAATAAATTAATATTCAGTATATTTATTCCATAAAAAATGTAAATGTGAAAACATATATTTCATTCCTTAGAGGTATTAATGTTGGCGGAAAGCGTAAAATTTTAATGGCAGATTTAAAATTACTCTATTCAAAACTAGGTTTTACAAAAGTTGTTACTTATATACAAAGTGGTAATGTGATTTTTGAGACTAAAAAAAATATGTCTATTCAAGAAATAGAAGAAATTATCAAGCTAGCTGTTTATAGAAAATATAAATTTGATGTTCCTGTTTTAGTGAGAACTGTTAAGTCTGTTGAAAATACGATGAGTTTAAATCCTTTTTTAAAGGATGAAAGCATAGCTATTGAAAGATTGTATTTAGTTTTTTTAGCAGAGAATCCATCCGTTGAAAAGCTAGAGAGTATTCTAAATATTGATATATCAAAAGATAGATTTGAAATTATAGGTAATGAGGTATTTGTATGTTATTTTGATAAAATGAGTAACTCAAAATTGACAAATAATTTTTTTGAAAGTAAACTGAAAGTTAGAGCCACTACACGAAATTGGAAAACGGTTTCAAAACTCATAGAAATTTCTTCTGAACAATAAAACCTGCTCTATATGAACAGGTTTTGAAAATGATGAAGGAATTTGCTATTTAAATAATAGTAGATTGTCCTATATGAATATTGTGGTAATTGATATTTGAATCGTCAGGATTTTCAATAAAATCGGCAATAAAATCGCCCACTTTAGTGGTTGAGAATTTTGATTTTTTATTGATATCTGGTGTAGAAATTTGTAATTCTAATGATTTTTCAACAGCACTGTGAATCAATGTAGCCTCTTCAAGTAATCCGAAATGTTCTAATAACATAGCGGCAGATAAAATTGATGCAATTGGGTTAGCAATGCCTTTACCTGTTGCTTGTGGATAAGAACCGTGAATAGGTTCAAAAACCGCATATTTTTCACCTACAGAAGCAGAAGCTAATAAGCCAATAGAGCCCCCAATAACACTTGCTTCATCAGAAATAATATCTCCAAATAAATTGCTAGTTAAAATCACATCAAACTGTGTAGGGTTTAAAATCATTTGCATAGCAGCATTGTCAACAAATAAAAATTCAAGTTTTATATCTTTATATTTTTTTGCAATTTTAGTAACTACTTTACGCCATAATCTAGAAGATTCCAAGACATTGGCTTTATCGACTAAAGTTACTTTTTTTCTTCTGTTTTTTGCAGCTTTAAAAGCTGAGTGAGCAATACGTTCAATTTCAAATTCATGATATTCACATAAATCAGAAGCGGTTTTTCCATCGTTACTGATATGTTTTTTACCAAAATAAATTCCGCCTGTTAGTTCTCTATAAATGGTCATGTCAGCACCTTCAATAATTTCTCTTTTTAAAGGAGACTTATCTAATAACTGTGTATAAGCTTTTACAGGTCTAATGTTAGTGAATAAACCTAAATCTTTACGCATTTTTAGCAAGCCTTGTTCGGGTCTTACTTTAGCTGAAGGGTCATTGTCATATTTAGGATCGCCAATAGCACCAAAAAGTACAGCGTCAGTATTTAAGCAAAGGTCTAAAGTTTTTTGAGGGAAAGGCTCGCCTGTTTTGTCAATTGCGATGGCACCAACCAATGCTTCTTTAAAAATAAAAGTATGATTGAATTGATATGCTATGGCTTCTAATACCTTTTTAGCTTGTTTGGTTACTTCTGGCCCGATACCATCTCCAGGTAAAACAGCAATATTTAATTTCATCTGTTTAAATTTATTAAGTTTTTACTAATCAAATATAACCTTTTATTGGGTTTTAGATTGTTTTTTAAGCAGGAATTGATAAACCTATTTTACTTAATTTTATTATAGTGTGAATATCGTCATTATTCACTTCTTTTTTACTGTCTGCAAAACTTAAAAAGGTGTCATAAACAGTGTCTAACTGAATTTTTGTTAGTTCATAGCCTACTTTTTTTGCTCTAAAAGCCAATGCAGCTCTACCGCTTCTTGCAGTTAATACAATTGCAGAATCAGTTACTCCAACTTCTTCAGGATCAATAATTTCGTAGGTTTTTCGGTTTTTTATCATTCCATCTTGATGAATACCTGAACTATGAGCAAATGCATTTGCACCTACAATAGCTTTGTTGGGTTGTACATAGATCCCCATATTATCAATAACCATTTGACTGGTGCTATAAAGTAGTTGTGTGTTGATTTGTGTGTCTAAATTTAATGTAGGATGTTGTTTTAAGATCATCACTACTTCTTCTAAAGCAGTGTTACCTGCTCTTTCGCCTATTCCGTTAATAGTACATTCTATTTGTCTAGCTCCGTTAACAACACCAGCAATTGAATTTGCAGTAGCTAAACCTAAATCATTATGACAATGGCAAGAAAGAATTGCTTTTTCAATTCCTTTTACATTTTCCTTTAGGTATTTCATTTTAGCTCCGTATTCTTCAGGTAAACAGTAGCCTGTAGTATCAGGAATGTTTAATACCGTAGCACCAGCTTTGATAACCTCTTCACAAACACGAGCTAAAAAATCATTATCAGTTCTTCCTGCATCTTCAGCATAAAACTCGACATCTTCAACAAAAGTTTTAGCATATTTGACTGCACCTACGGCACGTTCAATTATTTGTTCTCTAGTAGCATTAAATTTGTAAGTGATATGGGAGTCAGACGTGCCAATACCAGTGTGTATTCGAGGTTTTTTAGCATACTTTAATGCTTGTGCTGCAACTTCTATATCCTTTTTTACCGCTCTTGTTAATCCGCAAACGGTAGCGTTTTTCACGATTTTTGAAATTTCTTCAACCGATTTAAAATCTCCAGGACTAGAAATAGGAAATCCAGCTTCAATTATATCAACACCAAGTAGGTCTAGTCGTTTGGCAATGACTATTTTTTGATCAGTATTTAGCTTACAGCCAGGTACTTGCTCTCCGTCTCGCAAGGTGGTGTCAAATATTTGGACTTTATCTTTACTCATTAACTTATGAATATATTTCTTTATTACATAACGAATTTATATTTTGCTATCCATTACTCAAGAGAATATAATGTATTTTTACAATGCTTAACTAAAATACAAAGTATTTAATAAATTAATAATCAAACAGTTAATACCTTATTTGTTACAATGACTAGCCAGCAAAAAGATAATTTATTTGTTTTAGTGAAGTCGCTTTCTAAATCTGAAAAAAGACAATTTAAATTGTATGTTGGCAGATTAGGAGGTAATACCGATTCTAAATTTTTAGCATTATTTAATTTATTAGATAAGTTAAATAAATATAATGAAAAATCAATATTGAAAAGTGATATTGTTAAAAAGGCTCAATTGTCGAATTTAAAAGCTCATTTGTACAAACAAATTTTAATTAGCTTACGCTTAAATCCGCTACATCAAAATACTAGAGCTCAGATAAGAGAGCAGTTAGATTTTGCAACCATTTTATACCATAAGGGTTTGTATAAGCAAAGTCTAAAATTATTGGATAAAGCTAAAAATACTGCCATAAATAATGAAGAAAAAATATTGGCTTATGAAATTGTAGAATTAGAGAAAGTAATCGAATCTCAATACATTACAAGAAGTATAAGTAATAGAGCCGACGAGCTAACTGAACAAGCTAAAACATTAAGTATTCAAAATACGATAACTAGTAAATTATCCAATTTATCCTTACAATTATATGGTGTATTGTTAAAAACAGGTTATGCTAAAAACGATGACGAATATCAGCAAATAACTACTTATTTTAATAATAGAATGCCAGAATTTAAACTTTCAGAATTGGGTTTTAGAGAGAAATTATGGTTGTATAAATCACATTTATGGTATAATTTTTTGGTGCAAGATTTTTTAACTTGCTATAAATACGCTACCAAATGGGTTGATTTATTTCATAAAAATGAACCTATGATTAGTTTGAATCCTGTATTTTTCCTTAAAGGATATAACTATTTATTAGAAGCATTGTATCATGTGAAATACCACTCAAAATACAAAAAAGCGTTGAGTGAATTTGAGCATTTTATTGAAACAAGCACCTTATTGCCACAAGATGATAATGTAAAAGCTCTTCGTTTCTTGTATTTGTATAGTCATAAATTGAATTTGCATTTTTTTGAAGGAACTTTTAAAGAAGGTTTGCCTTT
>DOIV01000131.1:0-1055 GCA_003511845.1 Flavobacteriaceae bacterium
AAGGCGACTATACCAATAGAATTAATACCTAAATCTTCAATTTCTTTAAAGAGAGATTCTCTAAATACAGAACCTTTTTGAGGCTTTTTAAAAACCTCTTTTAGCATTAGAAAATAAGCACCAATATGTTTAATGTAATATATCAAAATGTAATTTTACGGACTTGAAAGATATTCATTATTATTTTTATAGCAATGCTATATCCTAAATTATAAGTATAAAATACTGAAACAGAAAATAGAATAGGACTAGTATCTATAAATAATAGCATTTATATTCATTCCAGCACCAACTGAAGCAAACATTATTATATCTCCTTTATTGACTTGATGATTTTCTATTTTATTATTCCTTACCAAATCAAGTAACGTTGGTATGGTAGCGACCGAACTATTACCTAATTTTTTAATACTCATAGGCATAATATGTTCAGGCATTGTCATGTCATGTAGTTTATAGAAACGATCAACAATAGCTTCATCCATTTTTTCATTGGCTTGATGGATAAATATCTTTTTTAGATCTTTGATAGCTATACTGCTTTTATCTAAAGCAGTTTTCATAGCTAGAGGAACATGGTTTAGAGCAAATTCATATATTTTACGACCAGCCATTTTCATATATCTTGTACTTTGGTCTGCTTCTAAGTTATTACATTTTCCATAAGATAAAAAATAAGCTTCATCATAGGTGTGAGTAGTGGTAATATGACTTAAAATTCCTGTAATAGAGTTTTCTGCAGCTTCTAAAATACAGGCTCCGGCACCATCAGAAAAAATCATAGAATCTCTATCGTATTTATCAACAACTCTTGACAAAGTTTCTGTACCAATGATTAAACATTTTTTTGCCAAACCGGCTTTGATATAAGTATCTGCCTGTATCAAACCTTCTATCCACCCAGGGCAACCAAAAACAACATCATAACCTACACAGTTGGGATTCTTAATTCTTAAATTATGTTTTACTCTAGATGCAAGGCTTGGTAAAAAATCACTTTGAACCTCTCCTTTTTTAATATTGCCAAAATTTTGAGCTAAAATAATATAATCTAA
>DOIV01000131.1:1169-1303 GCA_003511845.1 Flavobacteriaceae bacterium
GATTAAACATTTTTTTGCCAAATTTGCTTTTATATAAGTATCTGCTTGTATCAAACCTTCTATCCATCCTGGGCAACCAAAAACAATATCATAACCTACACAATTCGGGTTTTTAATTCTTAAATTATGTTTTA
>DOIV01000131.1:1449-7024 GCA_003511845.1 Flavobacteriaceae bacterium
AAATCAGAAGAGTCAAGATTATCAGCAGCATACCGTCTCTCTTCAATACCAGTAATAGCTTTGAATTTTTTAATAATGATTTCATTAGACGTATTTATGACTTCATTTTTATCAGTATAAAAATTTTCATTAATAAAATCACTATTTTTTTTGATTTGAGAGGGAATGTAACTTCCAATTCCAGTTATAACTGAGCTCATTTAGTTTTAAAGTTTAGTTTAGGATAGCGAAGTTAAAACATTTTAAATTTAATTCTATTAGTAGTTCATAAAAAAAATATTTTTTAAACTATTGATAAATTATCAATAGATTTTTTAAGAATTCATCATTTTTATTTCCATAACTGTAGCTATAGAAAGAGCCCTTGTTTTTGCCATTTCTGCTTTTTCTCCTTTAAAATTTTCATCGATAGTACTTGTGAAATGAAGTAGCCATCTTTTGAAGTGTTCATTTTTAAATGGTTTTGTTTGATTTAAAACTAAATGTGGGTGCATAGCATTTCTTTGATAATCATTGGCATTAAATAAAATTGCATTCCAAAAATCAGTTATGGTATTTAGATGTTCTTCTAAGTGGTCATTTTTAATGATATCTTCAAAAAAATGTTTTACCAAATCATCTTTTAATAATTTTACATAGAATTCTGACATGATAAAGTGGATATCTTCTTTGTTTTGGATGTCGGTCATTGTTTTGATAATGGTTTAATGAAATTTAGGGTTTGTTTATAGATAACTACTGTCAAATCCAAAAGGTAATAAGTCTTTTAAAGAATTCACTTTAATAACAGGACCAGTTTCTCCCATAAAATAGATTCGGATATCTTTATTTTGTTTGTTTTCATATTCGGCAATACTTTGTCTACACGCTCCACAAGGTGCAATAGGTTGTGTTACTTTATGTTTTGAAGAGCTTGCAGAAATTACAATTATTTTAATAGTGCTTTTGGGGTAGTTGGCACCTGCACTATAGATGGCTACACGTTCTGCACATAGACCAGAAGGGAAAGCAGCATTTTCTTGATTGTTACCCGTTACAATTTGTTTGTTGTCTAATAAAATTGCGGCACCTACATTGAATTTAGAATAGGGGGCATATGCTTTTTTTCGAACCTCAATAGCGATATGCATTAATTCTTGTACTTCATTATCCAATTCACTTATACTTTTATATAGCGTATAGGTTGTGGTGACTTGTAATTTTTTCATTGGGTTTAGAGCTAAAAAAATCATTTTAGCTAAAGTACTAAAATGATTTTTGATAATTTGTTGTTATGGTTTTATCTTTTAAAAAGAATCATAAATATCTCCAAAATTAAAAGTTAAAGAAAAACGTAAGGTGTTTTCTAAAGGATTGTTTACATCTGAAGAATTTACCAGATAAGACATGTCTAAATTTAAACTCTTAAATTTAAAACCAGCACCTAAAGTAAAATATTTACGAGCCCCTTTAACATCACTTTCATTAAAATAGCCAAGCCTTACACCTAATGTATTGTCATAAAGGTATTCTGCACCTACAGCCCAAGTAAATTCTTTCATTTCTTCGCTAAAACCATTAGGAGCATCACCAAATGATTGGAAAATACCAGGTAAAAAGCCTACATTATCATCTTTACCACTTGTAATGTCACCAGTTTGATTGTCTCTAATCGGTGGAGTAGGTACCAATAATTTATTAAATTCTACATTTGGTGTAATAGAATTCATATCATCTAATATAATTTCAAAACCACCACCTAAACGTAAATTTGTAGGAATAAAGTTTTCTCTACCACCTTCAGTTAAAGATACTTTTGGGCCAATATTAGAAATATTGAATCCACCTCTCCATATACCATTAATATTTCCATAATTTTTTTCGTGAGATTGATAATAACCAGCAACATCAACTGCAAATGCATTTACTGTTTTTAATTCTGAATTTTCAACTCTTAGAGCATAATCAGAACGGATATACCTAAGACCTACTGCCATTGAGAAAGTTTCATTCAATTTCAATGAATAAGAACCATCTAAAGAAAATTCATTAGGGTTTTCAGTACCGATTGGGTTTCCGCTAGAATCTGTCAAGTCGATAGTACCTAATGAGAAAAATTTTAAACTCGTAGCCCATGCACTTTGCTCATTAATTCTATTTGAGAAAGTTAAACTACTAACAAATACATCATTGGTTAAATTCCTTAACCATGGTGTGTAATTTACGCCTACTGTAAATTGCGAAGCTGAAAAAGCATATTTTGCAGGATTAAAATGTTGAGAGTTGGCATCTGGCGATGTGGCAACACCAATATCACCCATAGCCCCTGACCTTGCATCTGGTGCTATCATTAAAAATGGAGCTGCTGTTGTTATTGTATTTGGCTCATCTTGTGCATTAATTTCACCAATACATAAAAGAGCAATTAAAATTATAAGGGGTTTTTTCATCTTGAATAATTAAATTAGATTTTTGAATTTTTCATTTTTATTGTAAAATGACTAATTTTTCAAATTTTTCATTTTTTGTATTCGTTAATGACGATTTTACATTGAGTTTGTAAACATATACTCCTTTTCCTATTTTATTACCAAAGTCATCTAAACCATTCCACGAAATAGATCGTGATAAATTCTCAGATTGTACCGTTTGATTAATTGTTTTAATTAGTTTTCCTGATACTGTAAAAATCTGAATTTGAACTTCTAAAGGTTCATTAGGTTTATTATGATTAAACCAAAACTCTGTGTAATTTATAAGGGGATTGGGATAATTTAATACATTACTTAATACCAAATCACTATTATCTACTACAGTAAAATTTAACGTAGCTTCTGATGAATTATTGTATGTGTCCCAACATTTAAAATTAAGTGTGTGTTGGCCAGGTTCTAAATTTCTAAAAGGGAACTTAACTTTTCCTTTAGTAAAGTCATCTAATTCAGTTTCGTAGAAATCATTTAATATAAAAGGATTGGCTTGATCTCCGTCTAAAATTGCCACAATATCATGGTCTACAGCGGTAATAGAAGTGTTGATACCTGAAGCGTCTTCTAAAACTGCAATAAAATGAGGAGATTCACTAGTGTTCCCACCATCGACAAAAGACTCATCATCCATAAATAACGAAACAGTAGGTCCGATGCTATCATCTGATGCATTTTCATTAATTCCACCAATTAGAATTTCTTGATTTACGCCTGACTTGTCACTTTTTTTATTATCAGCATACAGACTTATTTTTGCCTTACCTAAAGCAATTCTAATATCTTTTGGTACAATAAAATTAAAACTAAAAACACCATTTTTAACAGATGCCCTACCTCTAAAAATTTTACTTTCAATAGCATCAAAAGTCAGTTTTTTACCGAAATTATTATTATCTAAAGTAGTTCTGTCAACTGATTTGTCAAAAATGGTAATTGAAACTTCACCATTAAAATCTGTAAGTATATTGCCAGAAGCATCTGTAACAACACCTTCTAAGTTTATTTTTGAAAGAGCCTTAAGAACATCTGTTGTTTGACTGATATCTTGCCCATTCATTTTGGTAAGTTTGATATTTGGTTTTGGAAAGGTAAGTTTCATTGCAGGGTCACCAATATAATATACAAATAGTCGCTGACTAGTATTTGGAGATGAAGGGTCATTTTTCATTTGCATTAGGGCTTCAGCAATAGTATAATCCTCACCATTAAAACCAAATAATTTCTTAATTAAGATTTCATTAAAACGTTGACCTACACTAATAAAAATTTCTCTTGTTGTCGTTATTAAACTCGCAGCACCACCATTTTTATTTAAAAAAACAAATTCGCCTGCTGTAGGTCTGGAAGGGTTGTCAAACTTTGTAAATTCACAAGTAACAGTTATCATTAAAGGTAATGTATTTTTATTTCTCCAGTCTTGAATTTGAGGCACTTCTAAAATACGTTCACCTGCCCAACCATCTTCACCACCGTGCCCGAAATAATTGATAACTAAAGATCCTGTTTCAACAGCATTATTGATGGCTTCATTTACATCAGGATATCGTTCGCCACCTGCAGAGGTTTCTTGTACAAAAGCATCAGCATAAACCTTTGTCAAATTAAAAATAGGACGCTCTTCTTTAATCAAATCAGCAAGTTTCTCTACAGATTCTTGTAATACAAATTCACTTGCTCGGTCAGGATCATCAGCAACTAATGCTATTTTATTTCGCCAGTCTCCGTAGGCACTAGTACTATAGTAGTTTAATATTTTATCAACGGCATCCTTAGCTTCATTTACTGTACTAACTAAAAACCGACCTGTAGCAACATCTTGTTTGTCAGAATTACTGAGATTGCCTTCTTGATCATCCATCATTCCGTAATAATCATCGGTGACATAAGATCTAGCCAAATCAAAGCTTTCAAATGATTGATAGGCTGGTACAATGTTGTTATTGTCATTAATTCTATCCTTAAAATCAAATGAAGCATCTCCAAATAAACAAACAAATTTAATTTTGGTGTCATCAGTAGTAGCATTTACATACAAATGTCTGATAAAATCTCTAATAGAAGTCAGGTCAGGTGAACCAGAACCGAATTCGTTATAAATTTCTTCTAAATTAATGACCTTAACTTTAAGATTAGAATTGACTCGATGATGTTCAGCTAAACGCTCTGCTTCGTTCATTAAAAAGTCTCTAGTGATAATTACATAATCAATATCCTGTAAGCTATGTAGATTTTGATTGGCGACTTTGCTGTTTTCTATAATTTCTGGTTGAAAGTAATTGTGATCACTTAAAGCAACAAACTCTTGTAATTTACTGCCATTAATTGCTTTAAAAGTGAAATTATTAGCATCACCAAGGTTGCTAATGATTTTCGGGTTGATATAATCAGTAACATTCCATACTTGATGTATTGATGTGCTATTTTCTATTTGATAAGCTATTACTGAATTTGATGGTAATGCTATCGTGTTAAAATTTCTGAATGAAAATTGTTTGTCAGTTGCTATTAATTTTCTTACACCAATTATTTCTATATAATCTAAATATGCTTTAGCAGACGGATTACCATTGTTGTTGTAACTAATTTCAACTTCAATTGAGTTAGTATTTACATTTAGTGTTTGAACAGCTTCTCTAGGTATTGCTAAAGTTAAACTACCTGAATTTGATGGTGTAGCTGGGAAATTAATAGAAGTTAAATTTTGACCATTTACTTTAATATCCATTGTAGATGGTGTAGATGAAATTGTCAAGCCTCTAACTCTAACGGAAATATTTTCAGAAATAGCTATATTTTCGAAATTAAAATTGACTTGGGTAGTATTTTCAATACTTAAATTTTTGCCAAACCATTGTTGCCCATTATGAAAAATATTTTCTTTATCATTTTCTATATAATCATAATGATTATAGGTAGTTATAGTTTGAGTTGCAGGGGCCGTTATTTCAATGGTATTGCTTATGCGTTTACCAATACCATTGTCAACACTTAAAAAATAATAAGCTTTATCGCTATATATATTGTTAATATGTCTTGATTGACTAGGTTGAGATAAAACTGTACTCCATTGATCTGGACCTTTTCCATAAAATAGAATATAGTCATTA
>DOIV01000131.1:7408-7763 GCA_003511845.1 Flavobacteriaceae bacterium
CCATCGTATCTAAAATCACTATTCAACTTGGGTAATAGCTGCCCGCCATTGCCAAAAATTCTAATGTTTTTAGGATTGATTTCATTAGTATTAATGCCTAAGTTTTGTAAAAATTCTCTATCAATTTTAAAAACTCCAGTAGTGTCAATAGCAAATTTATACCAATCACCTTGTGATAATACTGAGTTTTTTACAGTAGATATAGATTTATTAAAATTAGTATTATTTCTTTTTACTTCTTGAGAGAAAATAAAAAAAGGAATAATAAAAAGGAATATAAATAATGTTTTACTATTTATTTTTAAAATCATAAGGTTGTCCTTAAGGTGGCACGCAAGTTAAGTATACTTATTTA
>DOIV01000131.1:8170-10206 GCA_003511845.1 Flavobacteriaceae bacterium
AAATTATTTATTAAGTATAATTTATTATTTAAATAAATATTATAATTTATAACATTACATATACTAAAGAAATAAAACTATCGTTATACAAGCATTACAAGGCATAATGTGCCAAATAATGGGAAACCTATCAACCCTAATTAACAAATTTAAGATTTAAATAATGAAAAGGTATATTGGAAACAAATTTTTGTTAGTAGTGCTAGTAGTGGCTACTTTGATAAGTTGTAACAAAAAGTCTAGGACACATTCTGAGCTAACAGGTTGGAAATTTAACGATCCTACTTATGGAGGCTTTACAGCCAACACTAATTATGCAGGTCAAAAAGCACCTCCAGGTATGGTGTTGATTGAAGGAGGTACATTTACCATGGGTAGTGTACAAGATGATATTATGTTTGACTGGAATACAACGCCTACAAAACAACAAATTCGTTCATTTTATATGGATGAAGCTGAGGTTACTAACTTAGAATATTTGTTTTATTTACAATATTTAGAAAAAGTATATCCTCCGGCAGATGATAATTACAGAAAAATCTATCAATCTGCTTTGCCAGACACATTGGTTTGGAGAGAATCATTAGGTTTTAATGAATTATTGACAGAGTCTTATTTACGTCACCCTTCTTATAGTGATTATCCTGTTGTAGGAGTATCTTGGTTACAAGCTATAGAATACTGTAAGTGGAGAACCGATAGAGTTAATGAAAAAATATTAATGGATAAAGGTGTTTTAAAATCTTTATTTGATATGGACTCTGTAACAGTTGAAGGTAAAAATAGATTTGATACAGGTGCTTATTTAGCAAATCCAGATTTATTATTTGATGGTAATGAAGATATTTATGGTAGAGGTTTACCAGATCCAAACGATAGATCTAGAAGTAAAAAGAAAAGCAGAAAAGAAAGAAAAGCAGAAGCAGAGGCAGGTAATTCTGATATAGATGAATCTGTAGATGATGATGGTGGTAAAAAATCTAGAAGAAGAGATAAAAAAGCAGATCAAGGTTTTACAGGTAGACATGTAAAAATTTCTGACGGGTTATTAGCTCAACGTTTTAGATTGCCAACTGAGGCAGAATGGGAGTATGCCGCAAAAGCTGATATTGAAAATAGAGAATACAATACTATTAGAGGTAGAAAAAAATATTCTTGGAACGGTAGATATACTAGAGATGAAACAAGAAGAAATGGTGGCGATCAAATGGCTAACTTTAAACAAGGTAAAGGTGATTATAGTGGTTTAGCAGGTTGGAGTAATGATGGTGCTGATATTACTATTCAAGTAAAATCTTATGACTCAAATGCATTTGGTTTATATGATATGTCTGGTAATGTTGCTGAATGGGTAGCTGATGTGTATAGACCTATAGTAGATAATGCTGCAAATGATTTCAATTATTTTAGAGGTAATGTATTTAAAAAACCTTTAATTGATGAAGAAGGTAAAGTGGTTGTTGTTGACTATAATAGTATTGAATTTGATACATTAGATAATGGTAAAATAGTGCCTAAAGATTTACCTGGTAGTATTAAATATGTGCCTATTACTAAAAGTGATGCATTTATGAGACCTAATTATGAGAAAGCAGATAATGTTGCTATCAATGATGGTGATTTAGCTTCTACGAAGAATTATTATAAAGATTTTGAAGATGGTGAAGAAGGAGATATCCCTAGAATGTATAATTCTCCACAAACACCTAAGCAGATTGGTGAAAGCGGATTGATTATTCAACAATATGATACTAAAAAGAGAACTACTTTAATTAGTGATCAAACTAGAGTTTATAAAGGAGGTTCTTGGAAAGATAGAGCATATTGGTTAGATCCTTCTCAACGTAGATATTTGCCAGAATATATGGCAACAAACTATATCGGTTTTAGATGTGCAACTGATAAATTAGGAGCAATGTCTTATAAAAGAAGACGTAAAGAGCCAAAAAGATAATTTGAATAAATTAAAAGATAATTAAAACTCAATACAAATTGTATTGAGTTTTTTTTTAGTTTTAACCTATGGATATTTCAGA
>DOIV01000070.1:0-865 GCA_003511845.1 Flavobacteriaceae bacterium
AGTAAACCTGCCTGCCGGCAGGCAGGTATGAACATTGTAGTCCGCAAAAACATTAGTAGTAAATTGAATGATTCTGCTTCGTAATCGCCTACTTTTCATATACTAAACGTTGGTAACCGTTAGATTCTTAAACTTCTTCAGAGTAACGACTCAAGGAGCTGGATTAGGCATAAACGCATGCACAGCATTAATTTCATCTAGTATTTTTTGTGACAAATCTATATTGATAGAATCAATATTCTCTTTCAGTTGACTCATTTTTGTAGCACCAATAATATTACTTGTTACAAATGGCAATTGGTTTACAAAAGCTAAAGATAGTTGTGCTAATGTAAAAACTCAATTCAAAAATCGTATCATAATCGAATATTTTCGTATCATATCGTATCATGAAGATAAATTTATTATATTTGCGATATGGAAAATATAGTGCATAATTTCATATTAAATTTAGATTGGAACTTACTTGGCATTGTAAGTAAAATAGACAGGTTTGATGCGTCTTGGACCACAATTGAAAATAAAGAACAACAAAGTCTTAAGCAATTAAAGAATATTGCAACAGTTCGTAGCGTTGGTGCGTCAACAAGAATTGAAGGTTCTAAAATGAGTAATGAAGAAGTTAAGGCTCTTCTTGACAAAATAGATATTACAAAAATTCAAGATAGAGATGCACAAGAAGTTGTTGGATATTTTGAAGTTTTAGACTTGATTTCTGAAAACCACAAAGAAATTGAAATAACAGAAAGTACTTTAAAAAATTTACATAATATCCTTCTGAAACATAGTGAAAAAGACCAATGGCATAAAGGAAATTATAAACAACATTCAAATGCTGTAGAAGCAATACTACCTGACGGAACAA
>DOIV01000070.1:1257-8563 GCA_003511845.1 Flavobacteriaceae bacterium
CTTTAATTAATTGGTATAATAATGATAATGATACACATCCTTTAGTTAAATCAGCAATATTTTCATACGAATTTGTGAGTATTCATCCTTTTCAGGATGGAAATGGTCGTTTAAGCAGATTACTTGCCACATTACTTTTATTGAAAAATGGTTATAATTGGATACAATATGTGAGTTTAGAACACGAAATTGAGAGTAATAAAAGTGATTATTATCTTGTATTACGAAAATGTCAAGCGGAAAGACCAAATGAAAATGTTTCAGAATGGATTAACTTCTTTTTTGATGCTTTACAAAACATCCAAGAGCAATTAATGAAAAAATTAGAAGTTAAAGGGGTACAAACCAAATTATCACCAAAAGAAAAATCAATACTTATATTTATTGAAAACAATGCAGGGACAAAATCAGGAAATATTGCTGAAAGATTAAATATTCCAAACCCAACTGTAAAAAGAATATTAACAAAAATGGTTAATCAAAACCTAATTGAAAAATTTGGAATTGGAGCAGGAACAAATTACGCTACAAAATAACACTAACAACAAAATTAGTAGACCCTTTAAACAGATAACTACGGAGCAGGATTCGGCCTCAACGCATGCACAGCATTAATTTCATCTAGTATTTCTTGAGACAGGTCTATATTGATAGAATCAATATTCTCTTTCAGTTGACTCATTTTTGTAGCACCAATAATATTACTTGTTACAAATGGTAATTGGTTTACAAAAGCTAAAGATAGTTGAGCTAATGTTAATCCGTGTTTTTGTGCAATAGCAGCATATTGCTGCACTGAATTTGTTGATTGCTCGGTGGTATATCTTCCACAAAAATCAGGATATAAACTTACTCTAGAATCCTTTGGAGTTCCTGTTAGATATTTGTCGGTCAACACCCCAAAAGCTAAAGGAGAATATGCCAATAAGCCTATGTTTTCTCGGATGGAAATTTCTGAAAGTCCAACTTCATACGCTCTATGCAATAATGAATATGAATTTTGAAGGGTAAGCATTCTTGGTAAATCCTTAGTTCTAGATTCCTCTAAATACCGCATCACTCCCCAAGGAGATTCATTTGACAAACCAATATGTCGTATTTTACCTTCTTTGATAAAACCGTCTAAGGTTTCTAATATTTCTGCAAAATTATCTTCCCATTGGGTTTTTAGTTGATAAGGAAAATCACGGACTCCAAAACAGTTCACAGGGCGTTCTGGCCAATGCAATTGGTACAAATCTATATAATCAGTCTGTAAGCGTTTTAAACTACCTTCAATGGCTTCTGTAATTGCTCTTTTGCTGAATCCGTCTTTTCGAATATGAGCGGTATAAGGACCAGATCCACAAATTTTACTTGCTAGAATTACTTTGTATCTATTGCCTTTTTTCTTAAACCAATTGCCAATAATTTTTTCGGTTGCTCCGTAAGTTTTATTACGTGCAGGAATAGAATACATTTCAGCAGTATCTACAAAATTAACACCTTGTTCTAAAGCATAATCTAATTGCTCATGTCCGTCAGCTTCTGTGTTTTGCTCACCCCAGGTCATCGTACCTAAACAAATTTTACTAACTTTTATATCGGTACGTGGTAATTTGGTGTATTTCATGTGTAATGTTGGTTGTCATTTCTAGATTCCTCTGCTCCCGAAACGTCGGAATAGGAATGACAATGAACCTTAAGTTTCGGACTCTTGTCTTTTAACTTAATATCGCTTCAATACCTGGTAAGGTTTTTCCTTCTAGCATTTCAAGCATTGCTCCTCCTCCAGTAGAAACATAACTAACCTTATCTGCAAAACCGAATTGTTTTACAGCAGCTACAGAGTCACCTCCACCAACGAGTGAAAAAGCTCCATCAGCAGTAGCATCAACAATAGCACGACCTAATTCTTTAGTGCCTTTGGCAAATTTTTCCATTTCAAAAACTCCGATTGGCCCATTCCATAAAATAGTTTTAGATTCAGCGATAACAAATGAAAGACCAACATTGGTTTTTGGCCCTGCATCTAAGCCTTGCCAACCATCAGGAATATTGTAGATGTCACAAACTTGTGTATTTGCATCTTCACTAAAAGCATCGGCAGCAATGACATCTATTGGTAAATGAATGCGTGTATTTTTAGATTTTGCAAGATTTAAGATGTCTTGAGCTATATCTAATTTATCATTTTCAACAATTGAATCCCCAATCTTCCCTCCTTTTACTTTGACAAAAGTAAACGCCATACCTCCACCTATAATGATGTTGTCAACTTTGTCAATTATATTTTTTATTACGTCAATTTTAGAAGATACTTTTGCTCCTCCAATAATTGCAGTTACTGGCTTTTGGCTATTGTTTAAAACAGCATTCAAACTCTCAATTTCTTTAGCTAACAGCAAACCAAAACATTTTTTATCAGTAAAAAATTGTGCAACAACAGTTGTTGAAGCATG
Organism: Flavobacteriaceae bacterium; assembly: GCA_003511845.1. GTDB lineage: Bacteria > Bacteroidota > Bacteroidia > Flavobacteriales > Flavobacteriaceae > Aureibaculum. The sequence continues at coordinate 3,699 of DOIV01000070.1, forward strand.
AGCACGGTGTGCAGTTCCAAAAGCATCGTTTACATAAATATCACCTAGTTTAGACAACTGCTCTGCAAAAGCAACATCACCTGATTTTTCTTGATCGTAAAAACGTAAATTTTCTAATACTAAAATTTCACCAGCTTCTAATTCAGCTACTGCTTTTTCAGCATCTTCACCTACACAATCTGTTACAAATTTCACTTGTAAACCTATAATTTCACTAACATTATCTATAATATGTTTTAGTGTAAATTTTTTATCTACCCCTTTTGGTCGTCCGAGATGCGACATCAAAACACAACTACCACCATCTTCTAAAATTTTAATAATGGTTGGTTTTGCTGCTTCAATTCTTGTCGTATCTGTTACCTTAAAATTTTCATCTAAAGGCACATTTAAATCTACTCTTATTAAAGCTTTTTTGTTTTCAAAATTAAAATCGTTGATAGTAGTCATATAAATAATATTATTGTTAGAGTAACAAAGATAAAAATAAATTTAGTTTAAAACTAAATTTATTTGTTTTTTTACCACGATTGCGTCATTAATTACAAAAGGTGTAGGCATCATGGTTTCTGTTCTAGGCTTAAAATTAAAGTGCATACTCTCTAATAAATCGTATGAGGTTTCATAAATAAAAAATCCAGGATCTACTGGGTCAATAATTGTCATTTCAATGTCTAACATTTCATTTTCTAATGCTAAATAATAACTTAAAACAGTCTTTCCGTGGTCTCTCAATGCGATAACATACTTTTCATTATCTGGTTTTTTATAAGACTGTCCGTTTACTTTAAAAGATTCAATTAAAATTGGGTTTTTTGAAATAAATTCTATTCTATTAGACATTCTCTGAGGCTTAATTTGTACGTGAACACTTCTTTTATTTGCAATTAAAGTATCTTTTACTATTTCAATAACAGGCTGTATAATTGTTTTTACTTTAGCCTTTTTATGCCATTGAATGTTTGTGCCGTATTTACTAGATGTTGTCAGGTTATCATAAGAACCTTCTGTTGGATTGTCTCCTAAAAATTGTTTTGTAAATTCATCAATATGCTTATCATAAGTCGCCCAATAGGCTTCATTTTTATCGGCATCTAGCACATACATTATGCTGTTAGGTTGTTTTCTGTCTACGGAATACTTCGATTTAAAGGATGCTGAAATAAATATAATAATAGACAACACCAAAAATAATCTGCCAAGGTTTTTGTGATTTTTATAGGATGAAAAAACAGGAATTAACAACCCGAACAATAAAACAATAAACACAGAACTTACCACCAACATTTTTAGGCCTAACCCTACAGGTAGCATTTGTATTAATGGTGCAAATACAAGTAGTATAGGAATAGACAATACTGTCAATAGAATGGACAAATTCTCTTTTTTTGAGAATAAGTATAATGCTAATGATACCACTCCGTAAAGCAACGTCATTATAAAATAACCTGCACCTTTTAAATAAATAGCAACAGCAATATTGATGAATAGCCAAATAAAAATAGGTGCTATCATTAAGTTTAATGCATCCTCTTTTTCGAAATGTTTTTTATAAAACATAAAACAAAGTGCCAATGTCAAAGCAGAAAAAGCTGCAATATACCAATGACCATTGTAAGTAAAACCATGTAAAACACCTTGGTATTGAGGGTGGATTTTAAGCAGCAATTTCCATCCGTAAACGGTAATTAGACCAGAAAGAATTAAAGATCCTAAAAAAGGAATAAACCCTATAAACAAGCCTTTAAGTTTTATTTTTTGTTGGGTAAATCCATAAATTAACAATCCGATAAATAAAAGAGATAACACGATTAACATTGGTAATATCCATGAAAAAGGATAATATACCATCCCAATATATGGCAAGTTAAAATACACATAATCAGTTTCAGATTTCAAATTAGACAAATCGGCATCCGCAAAATAATCTAGCAATGCCATTAAGTAAGTTCCTTGATGTTCTAAGGTGTTTTTATCTAATCTTTTATAAGAATCTTGTACGGTATGATAATCATAATGGTCGTCAATAAATGCAAAATTATAGCCTTCAATATCGCCATCTTCTCTGAAAATTGTCAAATCAGTATCGTTAGGTAACATTTTGTAAATGCTATACATTAATGAGCTCGCTAAAGGATATTTTGGGTTTGCTGCAACAAAATGTTCAATCAATTTTTTATTACCACCATTGGTTTCCAACAACATATAACTTGGCCCGCCACTACCTCTTGCTTCGAAATTAAGGACTACACCTACATCTTTTGCCCAAGGATGGCGATTTACAAAAGCACTAGCACCTAACAAGCCTATTTCTTCAGCATCAGAAATTAAAATAATAATATCATTTTTAGGCTGTTTATTCTTCGCTAAGAATACACGTACACTTTCTAAAATAGTCACCACACCACTACCAGCATCACTAGCACCTAATGACGAATGAACAGCCGAATCATAATGCGTTAAAAGCAATAAAGTTTTTTCAGCGTCAGTCCCTTTAATTTTAGCAATAATATTTTGTGTAGTCGTACCAGCACGAAATTTTCCATTCAAAGTAACTTGTTGCTGAATTTCAGTTGTTAAGCCTAATTGTTGCAATTGATTTACAATATATTCTCGTACTTTTTTATGCTCACCTGTACCTATATAATGCGGCTTTTTAGTTATTTCTTTAAGGTGAACTAAAGCTCTTTCTGTAGAAAATTCTGTTAAAGGTGTTGAAGCATTACTTATTTTTTTAGGCATTAAAGTTGAAAAACTCAAATAAATTGTAGCAATTATAATTAAAAATGAAAAGACTGAAATGTACTTATTTGAAAGCATAATTAATTTTAAATGAAAGGCTTAACAAACATAATACTTTTATTTTAAGTAATTTATCACTATATTTATCAAAACCAAAATGTACAATTATGGCAATTAAAAGTTTTCAAGGGCGTAGAACCCAACCAAAAAAAGAAGAGTTAAAACCAGCTTTAGTATCTGATTATATGACCACAAAGTTAATTACATTTAAACCGAATCAACCTATGGCCGAAGTGATGCAAACACTCATCAAAAATAAAATTTCTGGTGGCCCAGTAGTCAATGAAAACAATGAGTTGTTGGGCATAATATCTGAAGGCGATTGTATCAAACAAATTTCTGATAGCAAGTATTACAATTTACCTATAAATGCTACCGTTGAAAACCATATGGTTAAAAATGTTGAAACTATTGCTGAAAATCTAAATATTTTTGATGCAGCCAAACAGTTTGTAGAATCTAAACGAAGACGTTTTCCTATTGTTAAAAACGGAAAATTAATTGGTCAAATAAGTCAAAAAAATATTTTAATTGCTGCTTTAGAACAAAAAGGACAAAACTGGAAGTAAAAAATTTTAATGAATTTTTTACTTTGCCTCACCCGAAACTTAAAAAAAAGGTTTAGACATCTCCGAAGGAGAGGTAAATAGAAAACCCTGCCTGCGACTGGCAGGTCTGAGGCAAAGCCTAGGATAACTCTTTTCGATATAACACAAAAAAGCCCACTCCCGATACTTCGGGACAGTGGGCATTTCTCTCTAAAAACTATCAACTTAAACTAAACTTTTATCTTTTTTATTCCTTAATCTGAAGAGAAAGGATATCTTTTTTTGTTTTAAATTTCTTCTTTTTCAATAGAAATTTATATTTCGATTATTTGGGGTTGTTTTTCATAGCAATTTTCCCTTTTCGATTGAAGCTTTGTTTGTAACTTGGCTTCGTTTATTAAACAATTATGTTTTGAAAACTCCCCCTAGTACAATGAAAAAAAAATATTTTAATTTGTAATTAACTCAGTTATAGAGCAATAAAATTCACATTAAAATCAACATCAATTGGAATGATTAAATAAAATTCTATTTTCTATTTTAAAATCAAAAAAAGTCCACTACAATTGGTAGTGAACTTTCTTATAAAACTATCAACTAAACTAAGTTTTGTCAATACTAATTCCTTAATCTGGGGAGAAAGGAGATCAAATTTTAACGGTTTGTTTTTCATAGCAATTTTCCCGTTTTCGACTGAAACTTAGTTAGTAACTTAGCTTCGAATATGAAACAATTATGTTTTAATAATTCCCCTAACAAATGTTAAAATATATTATAAAATGTTGATTTTAAGTTAGATAAAATTATATTTGAAAACGAAACTAAAATAAATTTATTAATCTTTTTTAATCAAAAGATAAAAATCATTGTCTAACGGAAGGTAACCTTGATTGTATACATAATAGTATGTATTTCCTGTTTTGGTAGTATAAATTGATGTGAAAAAATTGAAATCAAAATTATGATTTAATAATTTTGCCCTAGTTACTTTTGTTTTGCCACTTTTATTCAAGTCGCACAAAGTTTTATAGTTTTTTCGAAGTCGATTATTGATGTTTCTTACTAAGTTTTTACTGTCCCTATTAATTTTATTGTTAAATGCATTTCTACAATAATCTGAGCAGAATTTCTTATCTTCTCTACCTATAATTTTTTCACCACATTCTGGACATTGCTTTTGCATGATTATTGTTTTTGATATTTATAAGACCCTTTAGTAAATTTTAAGACCTCATTAGATTTTGTAGTAGTTTTTGACTCAATACAATCTTTAGATATTAATTTTGTGTGTAGAACATCAACATTGATGTCAAAATAACTATTTGTTTTGTTTTTTGTGTGTAGCAAAGTTTTATCCTCAGAATACATTTTTGCAAAACAATTCATATCTGTTTCGCCACCATAACTATAGATTTCATAATTTTTAAGGATATTTTGTAATGTATCCCCTTCAGGAATAAACAAAGAAATATATTTTGAATTATATGGGTTTGGCTGAGACATGTTACGGGTATG
>DOIV01000074.1 GCA_003511845.1 Flavobacteriaceae bacterium
AATAATTTCTAGTACAGATAGTGACGCAGCACACGCCAAATGATTTCCACCAAAGGTAGTACCTAACATTCCGTAACTAGCTTCTAGCTTCGGAGCAATTAAAACGCCTCCTACAGGAAAGCCATTCCCCATTCCTTTTGCTATTGTAATGATATCTGGTTTGATATCATGATGCTGGAATGCAAAAAACTTTCCGCTTCGTCCATAACCTGATTGAATTTCATCTAAAATTAAAATTGCTTCGTACTTGTCGCACAACCGTTTTAAGTCTTTAAAAAATGAAGTTGTACCTTCATCTAAACCACCAACACCTTGAATACCTTCAATAATTACCGCACAAACATCTCCTTTTTTGAGTTCGTTTTCAACACTTTTTGTGTCGTTTAACTCTAAAAAAGTGACAACCTGTTGTTGGTTAATTGGTGCATTTATTTTCGGAATATCTGTTGCTGCCACTGCAGCAGAAGTTCTTCCATGAAAAGAATTTTTAAAAGAGACAACTCTTGACTTATCTGTATAAAAAGAAGCTAGTTTTAAGGCGTTTTCATTGGCTTCTGCACCCGAATTACATAAAAACAAATTGTATTCAGAGCAATCTGAAATTTTACCCAATTTTTCTGCCAATTCAACCTGTAACGGATTCTGAATGGCATTGGAATAAAACCCTAAATTGTCCAATTGATTTTTTAGTTTTGCTACATATTCAGGATGGGTGTGTCCAACAGAAATAACGCCATGACCTCCATATAGGTCAAGATATTTCACACCTTTATCATCTGTAACAAAGCATCCTTTAGCCTTTACAGGAGTAACATTATATAATGGATAAACGTCAAATAGATTCATAATGTTTGTTCATAGTTTTATGAGATTCTCGTCTTCGCGGGAATAACAATTAAATTTGATTTATTTTGTTAAAAGAAGTGACTAAGCCTTTAATTAAAGAGGAACTCAATCCTTGATGTTCCATTTCATTTAATCCTTCAATAGTACAACCTCTAGGTGTGGTTACTCTATCAATTTCTTCTTCTGGATGATTACCAGATTCTACCAATAAAGTAGCTGCCCCCAAACAGGTTTGCATAGCCATTTCTTGTGCAATATCAGCTTCAAAGCCCAATTGTATTGCTCCTTGAGTTGTAGCTCTTATGAGTCGCATCCAAAAAGCAATACCACTTGCACAAATAACCGTTGCTGCTTGCATTTGCTCTTCAGGAATTTCAATAGAAGTTCCTAATCCGTTAAAAATTGCCGAAGCAATGTTAATTCTATCTTTTCCTTTTGTGTTGCTACAAATACAAGTAACCGATTTCCCTACAGAAATAGCTGTATTTGGCATGGAGCGAATGATATATTGATCTGCACCCACAACAGCCTCAATACTTGAAATTTTAAACCCGGTAATGGTAGATATTAGCACATGTTTATCGGTTAATAAATCGGCTATTTCTTTAAGAACAGCTTCAAAATGGCGAGGCTGAATAGCAAATATGAGTATGTCAGACGCTTTAACCGCCTCTCTATTATCTGATGTAATACTTACATTTTCATGTTCTGCCCAATATTGAATACTCTCAGGTTTTCGTTTAGTGAGATATAAACTGGTTATCGTATTGTTTGTAATTAATCCTTTGGCTATCGATAAGCCTAAGTTTCCTGTTCCTATAATTGCTATTTTCATGTTGCTTATATCTTTTCGTCACTAATAGTATTTGTGACAATTTAATTTATCTTGCTATTATCAAATATTTACACCCCACATCTTTTCTCAAGAGGTGATTTATTGGCTATCGCCCTGTGATTAAAAATACGTTCCTTTTAAATTTAACCCTTCTTTTTCTGCAAAGCCCAACATCAAATTCATATTTTGTATGGCTTGACCAGATGCTCCTTTTAATAAGTTATCAATGGCACTACTTATCAATAATTTATTTTCATGTTTATGCAAATGCACGATACATTTATTGGTGTTTACAACTTGTTTTAGGTGAATAACCTCATCACTTACAAATGTAAATGCTGCATCCTTATAAAAATTGTTATATATTGTTTTTGCTTCCTCTAAAGTTCCCTCAAAATTAGTATAAGCTGTCACAAAAATACCTCTACTAAAGTTTCCTCTATTGGGCATGAAATTTACTTCACTTGAAAATGAAGATTGCAATTGTTTTATACTTTGATTAATTTCTCCTAAATGTTGATGTGTAAAGGGCTTATAATATGAAAAATTATTGTCACGCCACGTAAAATGTGTGGTTTTAGATAGTGATGTACCCGCTCCTGTTGCACCTGTTACAGCATTTATATGCACGTCATTTTGCAATAAATTACGACTTGCCAAAGGCAGTAATGCCAATTGAATAGCGGAAGCAAAACAACCTGGATTGGCAATATAATTAGCCTCTTTAATAGCCTCTTTATTCAATTCAGGCAAACCATACACAAAATTTTTACCATCAAATATTTTATCTTTTTCTAATCTAAAATCATTGCTTAAATCAATGATTTTCGTGGCTTCTGAAAATTGATTCATTTCTAAAAAAGCAGTTGAATTTCCATGCCCCAAACACAAAAACAACACATCAACCTTAGTATTAACAGCATTAGTAAATTTCATATCTAGTTCGCCTATCAAATCTTGATGAATACTACTAATTGTATTGCCAGCATTAGAAGTACTAAACACAAAATTAAGGTTCACTTTTTTATGATGTATCAGTAATCTGATGAGCTCCCCAGCAGTATAACCTGCTCCGCCTATAATCCCTACCTGTATCATTTTGTTTGATTTACTTGATTATAAATTTTATTTTGATTGGATAGAATTTTTATAAACCCTTTGGCGTCATTAGCTGTCCAACCTTTATTAACCTCTCCGTATTGTGCAAAAGATGAACGCATCAAATCATTTTTAGAATTTATCCCATCAAGGGTAAATCGATATGGATGCAAGGAAACCATAACATCTCCATTTACATTTTTTTGAGAATCGTTTAAAAAAGCTTCAATATTTCGCATTACTTCATCTAAATATTGTCCTTCATGTAACATCGTACCATACCAATTGGCTAAATATTCTTTATGATGTTGTTGCCATTTGGTCAATACATGTTTTTCTAATAAATGATGAGCTTTAATTATAATTAATGGTGCTGCAGCTTCAAAACCAACTCTACCTTTTATTCCAATAATGGTATCGCCCACATGAATATCTCTCCCAATGGCAAATTTTGAAGCTATTTCATTTAGTTTATTGATATTATTTACAGGCGAATCTTTTGCACCACCAATGGCAATCAGCTCTCCATTTTCAAAACTTAGGTTTACTTTTTCTGATTCCGTTTTTTCTAATTGACTCGGGTAAGCATCTTCTGGTAATACCTGGTGAGATGTTAGCGTTTCTTCTCCGCCAACACTCGTACCCCATAAGCCTTTATTGATAGAATACTTGGCCTTTTCCCAAGCATAATCAATTCCGTTTCCCTGCAAATAATCAATTTCAGTCTGACGAGAAAGTTGATGGTCTCTTATCGGTGTAATAATTTCAATCTCTGGAGCTATAATTTGAAAAATCATATCAAAACGTACTTGATCATTACCTGCACCAGTACTTCCGTGTGCGATATACTTTGCTCCAATTTTTTTAGCATGATTTACAATTTCAATAGCCTGAACTATTCGTTCTGCACTTACTGAAAGCGGATAGGTATTATTCTTTAACACATTGCCAAACACTAAATATTTTACGACCTTATCGTAAAATGATTGTACGGCATCAATTGAAGTATAGCTAGTTGCTCCCAACTGCACCGCTTTTTCACCAATAGTTGTAATTTCTTGTTTAGAAAACCCACCCGTATTTACACTTACAGCATGGACTTCAAACCCTTCATCTTTTGATAATTTTAAAGCACAATACGAAGTGTCTAAACCTCCACTATATGCCAATACTAACTTATTCATAATTTTTTATTTTTAAGAAATAATGATTGTTTTATTTTTTTTAATCTAGCCAACACCTTCTTATTATAATGGTGTTTTTCTTTAACTTTTTTTCTGGTTTTTTGGTTTTTGTTTCGGATCAAACAACATACCTGTACACAAACACATGCTTCTATCTGTACGTGTTAAAACATCGTAATTTTTACAGGTTTGACAACCTTTCCAAAAGGCATTATCAGTAGTTAATTCAGAAAAAGTTACAGGTTTATAGCCTAATTCATAATTGATTTTCATCACCGCTAAGCCAGTAGTAATTCCGAAAATTTTTGCATCAGGAAATTTCTGTGTAGAATAATCAAAAACGACTTTTTTTATTTTTTTTGCCAGTCCTTGCTTCCTGTAATCAGGATGAACAATTAACCCAGAATGAGCAACAAATTTACCATGTTCCCAAGTTTCAATATAACAGAAACCTGCAAACTTGTCACCGTCTAAAGCGATAACCGCATTTTCATTCTCTAGCTTGGTAATGATATATTCAGGAGTTCGTTTAGCGATTCCTGTACCACGCACCTTTGCTGATTCTGCAATCGTATCGCAGATGATTGTTGCATACTTACTATGCTTTATTTTTGCAATAACAATATCCATAATAATGGCATTGATAAATTTTTTAAAACTAATTTGATTGAACTATAAAACTTGAAAAGAAGAACCGGACTCACCTAAGTTCTATAAAATATAAGATACCCTTACGGGCGACGACGAGCGATAACGCGTCTAGAAGTTGTGGGTGTTGTATGTAATTGTAATACTTTCACAAGGCAATAGTACGACATTTATTTAAAAAACAGAAAATAAATTTTAATTAATTGACAAAACCTCTTCTATTATTGTAAAATACTAAATTTTACACTTTAAAATTATCACAATAAAAGTAAAAGTAGTGTTTTATTCATAAAATAGCAATATAAAGACACCTTTCTGTATTACAACACATTAAAACAAAAGTTTTTAGCTTCTATTAACATTTTTGTTGTTCTCTAAGCTTCATTCAATATTTTTGAGATGCAAAAGTAAAACATGAGCCATAAAGAATTTGATTTTAATCATTACAATACACTGTTCTTTGGACAAGACTGGCAGGCTGGATCAACAGTTGCGGTCGTAATTTTACGACATG
>DOIV01000326.1 GCA_003511845.1 Flavobacteriaceae bacterium
TTTTGCAAATGCTGAATTCTTGCAAAAAGTTGAAGAACGTGTTATAAGACCAACCATTAAGGGGCTTCAAAAAGACGGAATAGATTACCGTGGTTTTATTTTTATTGGTTTAATGAATATCAATAATGATCCTTTTGTGGTTGAATATAATGTGAGAATGGGCGATCCTGAAACTGAAGCAGTACTTCCTAGAATTGAATCAGATTTATTTGATTTATTTGAAGGTGTGGCTCATCAAAATTTAAATGAAAAATCCTTTACTGTAAACCCAAAAACAGCTACAACTATCATGTTGGTTTCTGGTGGCTATCCAGAAGCCTATGAAAACGGAAAAGAAATAACAGGTTTAGAAAAAGTAAAAAATTCAACCGTTTTTCATGCAGGAACAAAGCAAGAAAATGGCAAGGTTGTGACAAACGGAGGTAGAGTTATGGCAATTACTTCTCTAGGAGACACTATTGAAGAAGCTTTGAAACTATCCTACGAAAGTATAGAAAACATCAAGTTTGACAAGATGAATTTCCGTAAAGATATAGGGTTTGATTTAATTTGATTCCTGCTTTCGCAGGAATGACAAAAATGAAAAAAAAAATTCTAATAGCACCATTAAATTGGGGATTAGGGCATGCCGCCAGATGTATACCTATCATCAATGCTTTAATAAGGCATGATTTTGAGCCCATACTAGCAAGTGATGGTGATGCATTGACCTTATTACAAAAAGAATTCCCTCAACTTACCTCGTATGCTTTACCTAGTTATAACATTAAATATTCTAAAAGTAAAAATCAAAAAATAAAGTTAGTATTAAACAGTCCGACCATATTAAAAGCAAGTATTAACGAGCAAAAAGCAATTCTAGAAATCCATAAAAAAGAAAACTTATCTGGTATTATTTCTGATAATAGATTCGGAGTACGATTAAAAGAAATTCCTTCTGTTTACATCACACATCAAATCAATGTGTTGTCTGGTAATACAACTACAATCACCTCTAATTTACATCAAAAAATCATTGCAAAATTTGACCAATGTTGGGTTCCCGATAGTAAAGACACTATACTTTCAGGAAAACTTTCTACTTTTGATAATAAGAAACTAACTATTAAATACATTGGTGCAATTAGCAGGTTTGAAAAGCAAACTTTACCAAAAAAATATGATTTATTAATTGTTTTATCAGGCCCAGAACCGCAACGTACATTATTAGAAGAAAAAATAATAGTTGAGTTAAAAACCTCAACAGAAAAAGTATTATTGGTTAGAGGTGTTTTTTCTAAAACGGTATTGCCTGAAATCAATAAACATATAACTGTTGTAAATTATATGCTTACAAAGCAGTTAGAACAAGCTATTAATGAAAGTAGAATTGTATTGTCAAGATCAGGTTATTCTACCATTTTAGATTTAGCTAAACTTGAAAAAAAAGCTTTTTTTATACCAACACCTGGTCAAGATGAACAAGAATACCTTGCACAGAGAATGGCGGACTTAAATATTGCTCCTTTTGCCACTCAAAATGATTTTAAACTAAATATGCTAGCTAAAGTTGTAAATTATGATGGATTTGTCAGCTCAAATGAAACAAGCCTAAAAGCTAGCTTATTTGAACTTTTCTAAGGTAAATGAAAAGGTTGAACCTCTACCTAATTCACTTTCTACAAATACCTTTTGTTGATGAGCTTCAATAATATGTTTTACTATAGACAAGCCTAAACCAGACCCTCCTTGTTCTCTAGATCTGCTGGGGTCAACTCTGTAAAAACGTTCGAATAATCTTGATAAATGTTGTGGCTTAATTCCTTCGCCTTCATCAGTTATATGAATGATAAATTGTGAATTGGAATAACTAAGAATACTTACAGTTGAAGCTCCTCTTTGTTTACCGTATTTAATAGAATTTTCTATTAAATTAATCAATACTTGCTCAATACGTTTTACATCTCCATGCACCAATATTGGCGTGTCATATATTTTATCAAAACGTAATAAAACAGTTCGTTTTTTAGCTTTTAATTCTAATAAATCAAATACGTTTTGAATCAGATTGATAATATTAAAACTTTCATACGACAAATCTACAGAACCAGATTCTAGTTGTGTAATCATATCTAAATCTTCAACAATACTTATCAACCGTTCTACACCTTTATTAGCTCTACTTAAGTATTTTTCTCGTATAGTACTGTCCTTTATAGCTCCGTCAGTTAAAGTTAATAAATACCCTTGAACTGTAAATAGAGGTGTTTTTAATTCGTGTGAAACATTACCTAAAAACTCCCTTCTATACTCTTCTCTTATTTGTAGCATTTCAATTTCAAGGTGTTTGTCATCTGCAAACTTTTTTAGTTTTTCTGATAAAGTATCCATATCAGAAGTAATGCTTATTTTATTTAAAGTTTCTGCTTTAGAAATAGCGACTTCTTCATAGATGCTTTTTATCCTTTTATAGATAAAATGTTCGACTCTATATTGAATAATTACAATAGAAATTATAAAAATAAAAAGACTAATAATTGTTGTGAATAGAAAATTGAATTGTTGTGTAAGAAAAAAGGAAACGCCTAAAACAGCAACAAAAGAAAGTAATGTAATGAACAATGAAGATTTAATAGCAAACTTATATGTCTTATTTAACTTCACGCAATTGTAAATTTATAACCCACTCCTTTTACAGTTTTAAAATATTCTTCCCCAATTTTTTCTCTCAATTTTCTTATATGCACATCTATAGTTCTACCACCAACTACCACATCTTTGCCCCAAACACGCTGTAGAATAACATCACGTTTGAATACTTTTTCAGGCTTGGAAGCCAAAAGGTACATCAATTCGAACTCTTTACGAGGCAAAATAATTTTTTCGTCATTTTTTTGAATAAAATACTCTTCTCTGTTAATTATAATATCTCCAATTGTAATAATTGTTTCTTGCTCTATCTTATCTTCTTTTAAACGCCTTAACAATGATTTTACTTTACTCACCAGTACTTTTGGTTTTACAGGCTTTGTAATATAGTCGTCCGCTCCTGCATCAAAACCTGCCATTTGCGAATAATCTTCACTTCTAGCTGTAAAAAAAGCGATAATCACATCATTTAATGCCGCTAAACTTCTAATTTTTGCACAAGCCTCTACGCCATCCATTTTAGGCATCATTACATCTAAGAGAATAAGATGTGGTATTATTTCTTTTGCTTTATCAATAGCCTCAAAGCCATTTGAAGCTGTGAATATTTGATAACCCTCTTTTTTTAAATTGTAACCAACAATCTCTAAAATGTCAGGTTCATCATCTACTAATAAGATTTTAATATTTTTTTTCTTCATTTACACAGTAAATTTCTCAAAATTAAGGATTAATTAAATAATTTTATAAACTTAATACTCTTTTATTACTGCAACATTAAATTAACGTTAATTGTCTAACTTAAATACAATTATTTAACAATTAGATGGTTACATGTCTATTATTTCACTTAGTAAATATAAATATTGTTTAACAGTTGTTAAAGTTATTCACAATTTTGAATTTAGCTTCAAATGGATACAATATTTTTATACCTTTGAATTCTATTTAATCAATAGATCAATCAACCACTTTTTTGCCAGATTAATATAAGTAAGTATGAAGAAACATTACATTTTTTTATTTATAGTGCTGATTACTACTTGTTTTTATGGACAAGAAATTGATGATACCAATACTTCTGACTCTAATCAAGAAGCTTTGGTGCAAAAATATAGGGAGATTGAAGGGTTCAAAATATATCCGAATCCTGTTGTAAACGGCAAATTATTCATTCAATCATTTAATAATACAGATAAAAAAGTACAGATTTACACCATTTTAGGCAAGCAAATATTATCTACCTTTTTAAGAGGTAATGAATTGAACTTGTCTAGATTAGATTCAGGAGTTTACATTCTAAAAGTCTATGAAAAAGACAAAATTTCTACACGAAAATTAGTTGTAAAATAATACAACCCAAATCAACTTAATTTTAAAAAGTGAACTATATTATAGTTCGCTTTTTATTTTTTATCTATCTTTAGAAGAGTTTTATTAAACCTTATTAGTATGCTAAACAAGATCAAACTAGAAAACATACTCTTTTTAGATATAGAAACGGTACCTGAAGTTGCTACCTATGCTGAATTATCTGCTGAAAAACAAGAATTGTATGGCTTAAAAACCCAATACCAACGAAAAGATGGTATTTCTGCTGAAGATTTTTACGAACGAGCAGGTATTTGGGCTGAGTTTGGTAAAATAATATGTATTTCTGTAGGATATTTTGTCGGTTTAGAAAGTAAAAGAGCATTTAGGGTAACATCCTTTTCAGGGGATGAAGTAGAGCTTTTAAACGAATTTAAAGAATTATTAGAAGATCATTTCTACAGGTCAAATCAGCTGTTGTGTGCTCATAATGGAAAAGAATTTGATTTTCCATACATTGCAAGGCGAATGATTATTCAGCGTATTACCTTGCCTGAAAAACTGAATTTATTTGGTAAAAAACCTTGGGAAGTCGCTCATTTAGACACCTTAGAACTATGGAAATTTGGCGATTACAAACATTATACCTCCTTAAAGTTATTGGCAAATATTTTAGGAATACCCTCACCTAAACAAGATATTGATGGTAGCCAAGTCGCAAAAGTCTATTATGAAGAAAATGATTTAAAAAGAATTGTAGAATATTGCGAAAGAGACACTATTGCTGTAGCTCAATTGCTATTGCGTTTTAATAATTTAGAATTGTTAAAAGATGAGGAAATTGTTTCGGTGTAAAAACTTACCTTAAAAAAAATTACTCTTTCCTTTATATTCTAACCCTCCTTCTTCATAGAAAGCTCTAACCAACGCTCTTCTTTGGCTGCAATACTATCAATAATTTGCTGTAATTGTTGAGATACCTCAGCGATTTTTTCAGGTGCAACCTCGTCATTTACAAATTGTTTTTCAATGGTTACTTTTTCTTTTTCTAGATTAGAAATTGCATTTTCAAGTGTTTTAAATTCTTGTTTTTCTGAATAAGAAAGTTGCTCTTTCTTTGGGGAAGTTACTACTTCTACAATTTTCTCTTTTTTAGCACTTTCTTTGGGTTGAGAATCTTCATAAGCTCTATAATCAGAATAATTTCCAGGAAAAATATTCACTTGACCTTTATCTTCAAAAACAAATAGATGGTCTACAATTTTATCCATAAAATATCGGTCGTGAGACACCACCAATAAATTACCTGGGAAGTCTAATAAGAAATTTTCTAACACATTTAGTGTTAAGATATCTAAATCATTTGTAGGCTCATCTAAAATTAAAAAATTCGGATTTTGAATCAAAACCGTACATAAATACAAGCGTTTTAGTTCGCCACCAGAGAGTTTTTCTACAAAATCGTATTGTTTTTTTCTGTCGAATAAAAAACGTTCTAACAAATGACCAGCCGATAATTTTCGTCCTTTACCTAAAGGGATATACTCTCCAAACTCTTTAATGACTTCAATTACTTTTTGTCCTTCTTTAACACGGATTCCCTTTTGAGTATAATACCCAAACTTGACGGTTTCACCAGGTATCACTTTACCTGAATCAATGGAAAGCCTTTCTGTAATCAAATTTAAAAAAGTAGATTTACCTGTTCCATTTTTACCAATAATTCCAATCCGTTCACCTCGTTTAAAAACATAGTCAAACTGATCTAAGATAATTTTATCATCAAAAGCTTTAGAAATTTTATGCAATTCTAAAATTTTACTTCCTAGACGTTCCATATTAATCTCTAATTGAACCTCATGATTATCACGTCTTTGACTGGCTTTTTCTTTAATTTGGTAAAAATCTTCTATTCTAGATTTTGATTTGGTGGTACGTGCTTTAGGCTGGCGTCTCATCCAATCCAATTCTTTTTTAAAGAGGTTTTTAGCCTTATTGACTGTGGTTTGCTCAATAGCTATCCGTTCTTCTTTCTTTTCTAAATAGTAGGAATAATTGCCTTTATAAGTATGTAGTTTACCTTGATCTAATTCGATAATTTCATTACAGACACGTTCTAGAAAATACCTATCATGCGTAACCATAAATAAGGTGATTTTCTCTTTCTTAAAATAATTTTCTAACCATTCTATCATTTCTAAGTCTAAATGATTGGTAGGCTCGTCTAAAATAAATAAATCAGGCTTGTTGATTAGAATAATTGCTAATGTCAATCGCTTTCGTTGACCACCAGAAAGGTTTTTAACTTTTAAGCTTAAATCTTCTAGTTTTAACTTAAATAAAATTTGTTTGTATTGTGTTTCAAAATCCCATGCTTGATGTTGATCCATCAAATCAAAGGCTTTTTGATAGGCTTCAGCATCGTCAGGATTAATTAAAGCATTTTCATACTGTTGAACTACTTTTAAGACTTTATTGTCAGAGCTGAAAATAGCTTCTTCAATAGTCTGTTCAGCATCCAAATTATCTGTTTGAGACAAATAAGCAATATGTAAATCTTTTCTAGATACTACTTGACCCGTATCAGAACTGTCTTTACCAACTATAATGTTTAAAATGGAAGTTTTACCCGTTCCGTTTTTGGCAACAAAGGCAATTTTTTGATCTTTATTGATGCCGAAAGAAATGTTTTCAAACAATACTCTTTCACCATAAGATTTTGATATATTTTCAACAGATAAGTAATTCACAAGGCAGTTTTTTAACGGACTGCAAAGTAAAGAAAAAACCTGAGCCATGGACTCGGGTTTGTATTTTAAAATAAATGTACTCTTTTAATAATTTATTGTTTTGGTAAAAAAGGTGCGATACTTGCAATCCATTTTTCTGAACCTCCTTTGGTGTAACCTGTTCTACCTAATTCAACCATGTCTTTTTTAGGATCATCTCCTTTTCCAGGTTTAAACACTATAATTGTTGGATACCCTCTAACACCAAAAGCTTTTTGTAGCGTATAATTTTGTAGTTGTAAAGCTTGAGGTAGTTTTTTCTTTTTGGGAAAATCTAATTCTAACAGTATCACATTTTCTGATGACCAAGTTTTAAATTCTTCTGTACTAAACACTTCTTTGTCTAGAACTTTACACCATCTACACCAATCACTTCCAGTAAAGTTAGCAAGGATAGGTTTATTGGTTTTTTTTGAAATTTTCGCAGCCTCTTCATAACTATTTAACCATTTTACTTCTTGAGAAAATGTAGTTATTGAAGAGATTAGTAATAATGCTAAAATTATTTTTTTCATTTGTCTATTTTCTGGATAAATGATTTACCCTTTAAACTCAGATTTAAAGT
>DOIV01000173.1:0-3001 GCA_003511845.1 Flavobacteriaceae bacterium
GCCATAGATTCGGTTGAAGACATGAAAGTGTTGTTTGACCTAATTCCGTTAGGTGAAATGTCAGTTTCTATGACCATGAACGGGGCGGTTTTACCCATTTTAGCATTTTATATTGTTGCCGCTAAAGAACAAGGAGTTGGTATTCAAGAATTGAATGGAACCATCCAAAATGATATCCTCAAAGAATTCATGGTTCGTAATACCTACATATATCCACCAAAGGAATCGATGAGAATTGTGGCCGATATTTTTAAATATACAAGTAAAAATATGCCGAAATTCAATTCTATATCTATTTCTGGTTATCATATGCAAGAAGCAGGAGCTACTCCAGAAATTGAATTGGCTTATACTTTGGCTGATGGTTTAGAATATATAAGAACTGGTATTAAAGCAGGAATGGATATTGATAGTTTTGCACCCAGATTATCTTTCTTTTGGGGAATTGGAATGTCACATTTTAAAGAAATAGCCAAATTAAGAGCAGGAAGATTACTTTGGGCAAAAATTGTAAAGCAATTCAATCCTAAAAATGAGAAATCATTAGTTTTACGTACACATTGTCAAACTAGTGGATGGAGTTTAACTGCACAAGACCCTTTTAATAATGTTGCAAGAACAACTATTGAAGCTATGTCGGCTGTTTTTGGAGGTACGCAAAGTTTACATACCAATGCCTTGGATGAGGCGATAGCTTTACCCACAGACTTTTCAGCTAGGATTGCTAGAAATACGCAAATCTATATTCAAGAAGAAACGAAAATTTGTAAAACAGTTGATCCTTGGGCAGGTTCTTATTATGTTGAGGAGTTAACAGCGTCTATTGCACAAAAGGCTTGGGAATTGATAGAAGAAGTAGAGACTTTAGGCGGAATGACTAAAGCGATAGAGCAAGGTATTCCTAAAATGCGAATAGAAGAAGCTGCAGCAAAAAAACAAGCTAGAATTGATAGTGGTCAAGATATTATAGTTGGAGTGAATAAATACCAACTCAAAGAAGAAGACCCATTACATACTTTAGAGGTTGATAACAATGCTGTACGTGATATTCAGATAAAGCGATTGACAAAGCTTAAAGAAGATAGGAATATCAATAAATTAAAAGCTGTATTGGCAAAATTAACAGATTGTGCAAAATCAGGTGAAGGAAATTTATTAGCTTTGGCAATAGAAGCTGCTGAACAACGAGCAACCTTAGGCGAAATTTCCAGTGCCTTAGAAAGTGTTTTTGGACGGTATAAAGCCACAATAAATTCAATTACAGGCGTGTATAGTAAAGCAATAAAAGAAGATGAATCCTTTAAAAAGACAATTGCATTGGTAAATAAATTTGCTGAGGTAGAAGGGAGGCGACCACGTATTATGGTTGCTAAAATGGGGCAAGATGGTCATGATCGTGGTGCAAAAGTAGTGGCGACAAGTTTTGCCGATTTAGGATTTGATGTAGATATTGGACCCTTGTTTCAAACTCCTAAAGAAGTAGTAAAACAAGCTGTAGAAAATGATGTACATATTTTAGGAATTTCTTCTTTAGCGGCAGGTCACAAGACTTTAGTGCCTCAAGTTTTAGAACAGCTAAAAGAATATGGTAGAGAAGATATTATGATTATTGTAGGTGGTGTAATTCCACCCCAAGATTATCAATTTTTGTTTGATACTGGTGTGGTTGGTGTTTTTGGACCTGGCACAAAAATATCTAAAGCTGCAATTGATATTTTAGAAATATTAATTGATAGCGTAAATTAAAAAGTGTTATGCTTTTTTAACCAATCTAATTCCCATTTCTTCGATAGTAATTATACGATCTTTATACAATGCTCCAATAGATTTTTTAAATGCTTTTTTACTCAAACCAAGCATGTTTTTAATCTCTTCAGGAGAACTTTTGTCATTGATAGGTAGAAAATCATTATTATCTACTAGCTTTTTGTAGATAAGAGTACTGTTATTGTCATTAAAATTTCTGTAGCCAATAGGTTGTAAAGAAATATCGATATGATTGTCATCACGAACCTTTTTTACATAGGCTGTTAATTTATCTCCTATATTGATCGTTGTAAAAATTTCATTTCCATAAATTAAACCTTTGTGTTCATTATTAATAATGACAGAATAGCCTAAATCTGTTTGTTGATAAATAATGATGTCAACCTTGTCACCTTTTTCTACAATAATATTTATATTTTGTAATTGTCTATCAATTTTACTGCTTGCAAAAAGCCTATTGGTGTTTTCATCTAAATCTAAATAAACTACATACCATCTTCCTTCAAGCATTTCAAGCTTTTGCTCATTAAAAGGAGCTAGTAAGTCTTTATCTAATCCCCAATTTAAAAAGGCTCCAACTTGTGTTATAGCTGCTACTTGTAATAGAGCGAATTCATATAATTTTATCTTAGGTTTAATTGTTGTTGCTGTTTTTTTTTCTGAATAATCGAGATAGACAAAAACATTTAGGGTGTCATCTATTTCGAAATTTTTTGGACAGTGCTTTGTTGGTAACACTATTTCTTCACCAGAATTGTCTTTTAAAAGTAAACCAGTTTCTGTTTCTTGTGAAATTTGTAATGTATTGTATTTTCCTATTTCTATCATTAATATTTTTTACAAAAGTACGGTTTCTAGAATATTGAGGCCAATAGTTTGAATAAAAAAACCGAAGCTGATGTAAATCACAGCTTCGGTTTTAATTATATAAATTTATTTATTATTCTTTTAAGGCAATTTTTAATGCTTCTTCTTTAGTACTTATTGTAAAGGTGTATTTATCATCTAAGCGTACTTGTATTAATTTTCTATCTTCATTTACCCAATAATAAGCAGGTTTCATACCTTTTCCTTTATGGACAAATTTATGTAGTTTTTGATTTTCTCCGTTTATATTGAGTGTAGTAAATCCTAAATAATTTACCGTTTGTTTTTTAACTACATATAATTTTGTTTCGTCAAAAATATTAAATTTAAAAGTCCCTTTTCTATCAAATGGTAATTTAGGAATAAT
>DOIV01000173.1:3381-3726 GCA_003511845.1 Flavobacteriaceae bacterium
AAAGCAAAACGTTTAAAATCAGGATCAGTTTCCAATTCATCTGCAAAATCACCATCAAAATGCCAATAAGAAACCTCATTCTTAATCGTTTTAACTTTAGTTCCTGTAAAATGTACAGGTTTAATTGTACCATCTATAGTACCATCAAAGATAAATTTATTTGCATTAACCATCTTGTCAGATTCAGAAACAGTACTTAATTTGAAATTAAGTAGCTCGTTATCGAAATGAGCTTTTACATTTGTGTTTATAATATTGTTAGAATCGATCTTTTGAAAACTAATATACCCCTTTGTGTCAGGTGAAATATACCAATACACTTTATTTGATTTCTCTTGCGAAAAG
>DOIV01000236.1:0-1204 GCA_003511845.1 Flavobacteriaceae bacterium
TTGAAGTAGGGCTACAACTCCTAAAATATAATTCCTCCAATCACCATCAGGTAAAGGTTTAATATTCTCTAATTAAAACTGATAATTTTCTTTCTTGCCTAAAGCATGAACCGTACAGACATCAGTATTGCTTTTTTGAATTGCTGCAACAATCCCTTTATCAATAGCGGCGGGAAAAACAAAACCGTCATTATAATCTGTATGCTCACCTATAATATTGATACGCCCTGGTGAAAAAATTAATAAAGGTTTTTTCTGAAAAAGATCTAAAAAATGTGATGTTACACTATCTATTATTTTTTTTCCATAACTAAAATAAGTAATCTGTTCTTTTAAATTTAAACATCAAAGTTAAAAAGATATTTATGGTTAATCGTAAATTAATATTATTATTATTTTAAGGTTTAATTAAATAAAGTACACCCCTGAAAACTGGGTGTTAAAATTCTACTGTTTTAAGTCTTTTAACCAAAGAGCTTTTACTTCATCTTTGTATCATAAAATTAACAACCATGAGACAATCTATAAGAATTGAACAAAAACCTGTAGATCATTTACTACAATTATTGAACCCTAATGAACTACAAGGTGTTTTAGACAGGGTTATTCTCAATATCTCAAGTAAAATTGAATATAGACACCTACTAGATAGGTTAAAGAATACTATTGAAAATAAAGAACCAAGAATTGTACTTAAAACAAGTAGACAACACTATGTTTTACATGTAAAAGACATCATTCATTTAGAAGCTGATGGTGCTTATACAAGTTTTTATACCACTACACAAAAAATAGTGGTTTCTAAGAATATCAAGTATTATCAAAATATGTTGGATAATTCTTTTATTAGGTGCCACCAATCGCATTTAATAAATAGCAAACATATTTTAGGAATTGACAAAAAAGGCTTATTGCAACTTACTAATGACTCTTTGATTCCTGTTTCTGTTCGAAATAAACCTAAAATCATCAAATTGATAAACAATTTTAACACCCTGAGAAAGGTGTCATAATTAAATGTGAAAAATATAATAAAAACTATCTCGTTATTAATAGGGTAGCGAATATAAATTAAGCCTTAGCACTTATAAAACAGATTCTTAATTAACACTAATAATTCATATTTTTATACAACTATGGCAAATCCTTTTAAGAAAATAACGCAAAATGCAAACGAGTCTAAAAAAGACTGGGGTGGCAATAA
>DOIV01000236.1:1636-2484 GCA_003511845.1 Flavobacteriaceae bacterium
TTTAAATTTATGACCATAGCTAACGTAATCAAAACCGATAACTAATGTTTGGATTGGGAAATAAAGAGGAAAAAGACGAAACTAAAAACCCAGAATATCTAGCCCTTGTAGAAAAATGGGATGCCTTTTTAGAAAAAATTGAAACTAGATTTACAGAATCATTAGCACCTGCTGAAGAAGCAGTATTAGATCAGTTAGAAGAAGGAAATTACGATATGGTTTCTAATATGACGGCATGGAGTGGTATAAAATCTCAATTACTTAAACTTGAAGATAAAATTGAAACCACTTTTGATGAAAAGGTAGGTCCTCAAATGCTAGAATATATAGAGCGTTGGGATTTGATAGATCAAGATCAAAAAGGTGTTAAACTTAGAGAGTCATTTAGACCTAGAATTGAACGTTTTGAAATTATTTTAGAAGGAAAGGTAGCACAACGATTCTACAATCATGCCATTCAATTTTTAAACGAAGACTTTTATTGTACCCAATGTAGTGGAAAACTAGAAATAAAAAAAGACATATTTCGCACACATTATGTAGGATGCGATTATTGCAATACTACGAACACCTTTACACCCAATAATAAAATTACAGAAATACGCTGGGTAGTAGATAATATTGCGAAACATAAGGCTTTAAAAGAATGGGATGAAAAAGAAAAAGCTAGAGAAGATTGCAAGTCTATTCGATCTCCAAGAGATGAAGATAGTAAAACCGAACTTGCCAATGCCTATGACCTTTGGGAAGAAAAAGAAAAGGCTTTTTGGACAACCTATTTTACTGAAAGAGCTACTTATGTATCAGATTATAAAGATACCATAGTACATGATGTAGAAGTAAAAATG
>DOIV01000236.1:2637-2770 GCA_003511845.1 Flavobacteriaceae bacterium
GAGAAGATTGCAAGTCTATTCGTTCATTAAGAGAGGGCGATGATAAAACTGAACTTGCCACAGCCTATGATACATGGGAAATTAAAGAAAAGGCTTTTTGGACCAGATATTTTACAGAACGAGCTACTTATGT
>DOIV01000236.1:2798-3099 GCA_003511845.1 Flavobacteriaceae bacterium
ACATGATGTAGAAGTAAAAATGGAATGGGCTTTTTACGATGATAAAAAAAGAAGTGAATTATATAATTAATAACAATTAAAAAACAATAAAAAATTATGGAAATTAACGGAACAACCTTTGAAGATTATGCATTAGCCTCTGCCAATGCAGCAGCAGGAATGACTAAGAGCCAAATAGCTGAAGTTTTTGGCATGGAACTACCTGTATGGGAAGCTACTGAGCAGCAATGGATTGGTAAAATGTCTGAACTAGAGGCAGGAGGTAACGCAATGCAATTTTTTGGCGAAGCGTTTATGTAAC
>DOIV01000067.1:0-1332 GCA_003511845.1 Flavobacteriaceae bacterium
GGGAATTCTTTTCGATTAAAAAAATTCTTTTGTCTGACAAAAAAATGAGACCGTTGCACGGTTAGAAAAAAAGAACAAAGACTTATTTTCGATAACTAACAGTCAGTAGAATCTCTATTGTATAAAACATCAATAAAGATTATAAATTTTTAATCGGACACTACAGCTATTAATTAAAAAACAAAATTTAACTTTGTTACAATAATATAATACTATTTTAGATGCAAAAGCAACTCATAGAATGCGTACCTAATATTAGTGAAGGACGCGATATCGAAAAAATAAATACCATAGCTCATAGTGTTGAAACTGTAGATGGTGTAAAACTATTAGACATTGATCCTGGTTATGCCACTAACAGAACCGTCATTACTTTTGTTGGTGAACCCAAGGCTGTTATTGAAGCTGCTTTTATACTGATAAAAAAAGCTTCTCAACTAATTGACATGAGTAAACAGACAGGAGAACATCCTCGTTTTGGTGCCACTGATGTTTGTCCGCTAGTACCAATTTCAGGAATCAGCTTAGAAGAAACTGCTGTTTTTGCCCATCAATTAGGTGAACGTGTAGGCAAAGAACTGGGCATCCCTGGCTATTTTTATGAAAATGCTGCCAAATCTGATGAACGTAAAAATTTAGCCAATTGCAGATCTGGTGAATATGAAGGATTGGCAAAAAAAATAAGCAGCTCTCAATGGAAACCTGATTTTGGTCCTTCAATGTTTAATGATTCCGTTGCAAAAACTGGAGCGATTGCTATTTCTGCTCGTGATTTTCTAATTGCATACAATATCAATCTAAATACAACTTCTGTAAGACGAGCCAATGCAATTGCTTTTGATATCAGAGAAGCTGGACGTATCAAACGTGAAGGTAACCCAATTACGGGTAAAAAAATACTCGATAAAAATGGAGAACCAGCCCGAATTCCTGGTAAATTAAAAGCTGTAAAAGGCTTGGGTTGGTATATTGATGAATATGGAATTGCTCAAATCTCGTATAATCTAACCAATATTTCAATTACTTCAATGCATATTGCTTTTGACGAAAGTTGTGCATCTGCTACGGAACGCGGATTAAGAGTTACAGGGTCTGAGCTCATTGGTTTAGTCCCATTAAAAGCCATGCTAGATGCCGCTGATTATTTCTTAACGAAACAACAACGTTCTTTAGGGATTTCAGAAAGTGAAAAAATAAAAATTGCTGTAAAATCTTTAGGCTTAGATGATTTAAAACCATTCAATCCACAAGAAAAAATTATTGAATATGTACTTAACAATACAACCGATAAAAAATTAATCGATTTACCTTTAAATGATTTTGC
Source organism: Flavobacteriaceae bacterium (assembly GCA_003511845.1). GTDB lineage: Bacteria > Bacteroidota > Bacteroidia > Flavobacteriales > Flavobacteriaceae > Aureibaculum. The sequence continues at coordinate 1,325 of DOIV01000067.1, forward strand.
TGATGTTA
>DOIV01000067.1:1731-8846 GCA_003511845.1 Flavobacteriaceae bacterium
GTTTCATTAGGTACGATGGTTGCCAATTTATCGGCTCATAAAGCAGGTTGGGATGAACAATGGAAACACTTTTCTAAATATGCAGAAAAAGGACAAGCCTTTAAAAATAAATTGCTGTTTTTAGTAGATGAAGATACCAATGCTTTTAATAAAATTATTTTAGGCTTCAGGATGCCTAAAGGTACAACAGAAGAAAAAGAGACAAGAAAACTAGCCATTGAAGAGGCTACAAAATACGCTACAGAAATTCCTTTACAGGTGATGGAAACTGCATATAATTCTATGAAAATAATGCAAACCATGGTAAAAGAAGGGATTCCTAGCTCACTCTCAGATGCTGGTGTTGGAGTTTTATGTGCAAGAACTGCTGTGCTTGGAGCATACTTTAATGTCCGCATCAATGCAAAAGACATAAAGGATAGAGATTTTGTCAATGCAATACTTAAAAAAGCTGATAAAATTTATAATGACACTCAACAAATTGAAAATGAAATTATTGCTTTTATTAACTCTAAAATATAATTTATGAGCTGTCAACATTGTTGTGGAGCAAACCTACAATTTGATATAGATAATGCAAATAATGATTTAAAGCGTTATTTAAAAAAAGGTCCAAAAAAGATGACTAGAATGCTAGTTGATGCTTTAAAAAAAGAAGATATAAAAAATTTATCATTATTAGATATCGGTGGTGGAATTGGACCTATTCCTCTAGAATTAATCTCCAAAGGATTGCAAAAAATTACCGATGTAGATGCCTCACAAGGTTATATTTCTGTTGCAACTGCTGAACTAAAAAAAAGAAAGTTATCACATTTAGCCAATTATCATCTTGGTGATTTTGTTGCGTTAAGTAACCAAATTGAAACTCATGATATTGTCACCTTAGATAAGGTAATTTGTTGTTATCCTGATGTTCATGAGTTGCTCAAAACATCTTTATCAAAAGCAAATCAGTATTACGGATTGGTTTATCCGCAAGCTCACATTTTATCTAGAATTGTTGTTGGATTCCTCAATTTTAAATTAAAGTTAAAAAAGAATCCTTTTAGAACCTTTATTCACGACCCAAAACTGGTTCATGATACCATTACAAGTGCAGGATTTCAAAAAATTTACAGCGGTAAAACCTTATTATCTTGGCAAATTCATCTTTACAAAAAAGAAGCTAGTTAAAACTCTGCACAGCCAAATTATAACCTTTCAAGCCCATACCTACAATAATGCCACTAGCATTTGGTGAAATATAAGAATGGTGTCTAAACTCTTCTCTGTTATACACATTAGAAATATGCACTTCAATGACTGGTGTTTCAATAGCTTTTACTGCATCTGCAATCCCCACAGAAGTATGTGTATAGGCTGCGGCATTTAAAATGACACCATCAAAATCAAAACCTACTTCATGTAACTTATCTATCAATTCACCTTCAATATTAGATTGAAAATAAGTCAATTCAACGTTTGGATATTTCTTTTGTAAGGATTTAAAATAATCTTCAAAAGAAGCATCGCCATAAATGGTAGGTTCTCGTTTGCCTAATAGATTTAAATTTGGACCGTTGATGATAATAATTTTCATGTAGTTATACCTATAATTGTTTTATCAGTTACAATGCTGCCTGCCGCAGGCTGGTTCGCTATTAATCATCTCATTAGATGTTAAAGATTCTAACACGCTCGTTTCATTTTGCTAATTTATAAAAAAAGTGGCAAATAGCCGCTTTTATCTATACTTGAATGTCTTACTTTAGTTAAAACTATAGCCTACACCTACAGTAAATGTATTTGCTCTTACAGATAATGAATTATTTAAAGGTCCAGAATATCTATTTGTTACTTCTAAGCCATAACGTGCTTGAACAAAAAATTTGTCATTAATATCATAACCTGCACCAAATACCAAATCAACACCTGTAGAATTAAATGCTTTATCTAAGTTCACATTTGTATTTAAAATATTATCAATGTCTTTCAATCCGTCTTTAATCTCTTGTAAATCTGTAGAGAAACTCAATTGAGGTCCTGCCTGAATATTAATTTTATCAGCCACATAATATTTCATCATTACAGGTAAATAAACGAAAGCAAGTTTGCCTGCACTACCATACGTCAATTCTGGTTGAATGTGAAATTTCTCTGACAATTCAATATCTGCAAAAGCACCAATATTAAATCCTGTTACATTAATGGCATCAATATTGGCAACATCAAAGCCTAATACAGAAATATCAATATCTGTATTACTATTTAACAGTCCGCCAGTTATTCCAAATTTAACATTCGTTTGTGCTTGCATTAATGTTAGACTAAAAATTGCTATTAAAGCAACTAAAGATAATTTTTTCATAATAATTTAGTTTTTAAAGTTATAGTGAAGGATATTTATATATATCTTTTTACACTGTTTTTATGTATCTTTACAAAGACAAATACTGTGCCGTTTTAAATTATGAAGTGGAATAACTATTTACAAGATTACCAATTACATTTAAAAATTGAACGTGGTTTGTCTGCAAATTCCGTTGAAAGTTATAGTAGAGACATTCAAAAGCTAATTGGTTTTTTAGCAAAAAATGACATTCAAATTTCTGCAATTAATATTACTGACGAGACTATACAACAATTTATTTATCAAATTTCTAAAGAAGTAAACGCTAGGAGTCAATCGCGAATTATTTCTGGATTGCGTAGTTTTTTTGATTATCTGATTTTTGAAAAATACAGAACTGACAATCCTACTTCTTTATTAGAAACTCCTAAAATAGGCAGAAAACTACCCGATACATTATCATTAAATGAGATTGATTTATTGATTAGTCAAATTGATTTAAGCACACCAGAAGGTGAACGTAATAGAGCTATGCTAGAAATGCTTTACAGTTGCGGATTGCGAGTAACCGAATTGATTTCCTTATTAATTTCAGACTTATTTTTTGAGGAAGGGTTTATTAAGGTAACAGGCAAAGGTGATAAGCAGCGTTTTGTACCTATAAATATTGAAACTCAAAAATACATCAATATTTATATCAAAGAAATACGAGTACATATTAAAGTAAAAAAGGGGTTTGAAGACACTTTATTCTTAAACCGAAGAGGCAAACAGCTCACACGTAATATGGTTTTTATCATTATTAAAGAGTTGGCAATCAAAGCAGAAATTGATAAAAAGGTGAGTCCGCATACCTTTAGACATTCATTTGCAACACACTTGTTAGAAAATGGAGCTGACTTACGCTCCATTCAACAGATGATGGGTCATGAAAGTATTACTACCACTGAAATTTACATGCATGTAGACAAAAGCTTTTTAAAAGGGGTTATTGAAAAGTATCATCCAAGAAAGTAAAAACCTTCTTTAAATCGTTAAAGAAGGTTTTTTATATTTTGCTAATATTGTTTTACTTAGCGATATTAACCGCTCTGGTTTCTCTTATTACCGTAACACGTACTTGACCAGGATAGGTCATGTCATTTTGAATTTTTTGAGAAATATTAAACGATAATTCAGATGCTTTAATATCATCAACTTTTTCACTTTCAACAATAACTCTTAATTCACGACCTGCTTGAATGGCATAAGCTTTTTGAACTCCACTAAAGCCAAAAGCAACATCTTCTAGATCTTTCAATCGCTGTATATACGAATCTAATACTTGACGTCTTGCTCCTGGTCTAGCCCCAGAAATAGCATCACAAACTTGAACAATAGGTGCGTATAAAGATTTCATTTCAATCTCATCATGGTGAGCACCAATGGCATTACAAACGTCTGGCTTTTCATTGTATTTTTTAGCCCAATCCATACCTAACAGTGCATGTGGCAGTTCGCTTTCAGTATCAGGAACCTTACCAATATCGTGTAATAGACCAGCTCTTTTTGCTACTTTAGGATTCAAACCTAATTCCGCTGCCATAATTGCACAAAGATTTGCAACTTCACGTGAGTGTTGTAATAAATTTTGACCATAAGAAGAACGGTATTTCATTCTACCAACTACTTTAATCAATTCAGGATGCAAACCATGTATACCTAAATCAATTACTGTTCTTTTACCAACCTCAACGATTTCTTGATTGATTTCTTTTTGTGTTTTTGCAACAATTTCTTCTATTCTTGCAGGATGTATTCTACCGTCTGTTACCAATTTATGTAATGAAAGTCTTGCTATTTCTCTACGAATAGGATCAAAACAAGAAAGTATAATTGCTTCAGGGGTGTCATCAACAATAATTTCTACTCCTGTAGCAGATTCAATCGCTCTAATATTACGCCCTTCTCTACCAATGATTCTACCTTTTACATCATCAGATTCTAGATTAAATACAGACACACAGTTCTCAACAGTTTGTTCTACACCAATACGCTGTATAGTATTTAAAATAATTTTTCTTGCTTCTTGCTGAGCTGTTAATTTCGCTTCTTCTAAAGTAGATTGAATATAACCCATAGCATCAGTTTTAGCTTCAGCTTTTAAAGATTCTACCAATTCTTTTTTAGCATCTTCACCTGAGAGTCCAGAAATCACTTCTAGTTGCTCAACCTGTCGTTGATGCATCTTTTCAGATTCTTTCTTCTTTTTATCTAGAAACTCTACACGATAATCATAATCAGCCTTTTTAGTTTCTAGAGCTTTATTGAGTTTTGAATTTTTATCAAGCTCTTGTGACACTTTTGATTCTTTTTCACGAATTCTTTTTTCGGCTTCTAACACTTTCCTATCCCTACCAATAATCACTTTTTCGTGTTCAGATTTTAATTCGATAAATTTTTCTTTCGCTTGTAAAATTTTATCCTTTTTTAAAGCTTCTGCATCTACTTTTGCTGTTTTTAATATAGTTTCTGCTTTTCTTTTTGCATCTTTTAACAATCCAGATCCTTTATTTTTTTCGAGCGTTTTTGCGATAACAAACCCTATAATAAATCCTATTACGGTACCAATTATTATTGGTAAAATCATTCCATCCATTATTTTAGTTTTAGGTTTAATACTTTTTTTAACAATCTCCAATCAAAACTGAGTACATCCTCATCCAGGTTGTAAAAATAGTATATAAAAAAAACCTACATTAGAAAGGTCTTTTAAACTCCTTGTAAACAAGTTTAGGGCTAACTGGCTGATCAAGTATCCGACACACTGTTCTATAAAAAAACAATCATACGGCACGCTTTACTAGCTTAGACTCACCCTTTTTAAATAAATAGTGTTGAGTTTAATAAACAAATAACTAATGTAGGCATTCCCGAATACTCGGGAGTAGTTTTTAAAAGAACGTATTAAAGATAAGTGTCTAAAACTGTACTCATCTCTCTTAATTTATTTTCTATTTCTTCACCTTCTTGCTCATTATAAATACCTTTCACTTCTTGTAAAGATGCAAATTGCAATGCACACATTGCCAAGACATCTTGCTTATCTCTCACTTCATAATTATCTTCAAACTTCTTGATAAGGTCGTTTATTTTCTTTACAGCCTTACGTACACCTTCTTCTTCTCCATCACTATTAATAGTAAGCGGATAAACTCTGCCACCTATAGTTACTTTTATTTTTAACTTACTATCCATTGAGTTTAATCACTTAATTGTAAAATGCATTTATCTATTTCACGAATTAACGTATTTATTTTAAGCTTTGTTGAATGTTTGTCCTCTTTGCCGCCTACCATCGCTTTTGCAATTTTTAATGACTCATACTTATTTTCAATAGCGTTTATAGATTCTTGAGAGGCATAAACATCTTGAACTAACTTTTGACTTTTTTCTAAAAGCTGTTGGTTTTCAATTTGCAATAACTCATACTTTGAAAGTAAATTTTCAAGCTTACTTTGCAGGGAATCAACTATTTCTAAAATATTACTCATTAAACACAGAGATTCTAAACGTTACCTACAAATTTAGCATTCTAATTAGACCTAACCAAAAAAATAGAAGATATTATGAAATATTACTTTTATTCATTTGACAGTCATTCTCTTATTAACAAAATAGCTATAGCTTTATAACTCAAAGTGTAAACCAAAATTTCTTTTTATTTATACACAAACATCAGGAATTAAACATGTTGACCCATCACCTTGAGATTAAATTTTTTAATGTGAATACGAATGATTAGTTTTGACCCCATTATGGTGAGAATACTTTTTTTTATATACTTTTTTTTATCTTTTTCTAGTGGTTTTTCACAAAGTAAATACCCAAAGGATTATTTTATAAATCCACTAGATGTACCCTTAATACTTTCAGGTACTTTTGGCGAATTGCGTACCAACCACTTTCATGCTGGCTTAGATATAAAAACGCAACAACGCCAAGGTTTAAACGTAGTTTCTTCTGCAAGTGGCTATGTGTCTCGAATAAAAATTTCTCATTGGGGTTATGGCAAAGCCTTATATATTACTCATCCTAACGGATATACCACGGTTTATGGACACTTAAAAAAGTTTGCACCAAAAATTGAAGCTTACATCAAAAAGCGTCAATATCAAAAAGAGAGCTTTACTATAGAACTATTCCCTAAATCTAATGGATTGAAAGTAACCAAAGGAGAGGTTGTTGCTTATAGCGGTAATTCAGGAAGTTCTGGCGGCCCACATTTACATTTTGAAATTAGAGACAGTAGATCACACCCTACAAACCCTATGTTTTTCGGAATTGAATTGCCTGACTCAAAAGCACCTTCAATTAGAGCTGGTATTATTTATTCATTCGGAGATTCAACTCATGTTAACAATTCTAACAAAATACACGAACTTGTTCTCAACTATAAGGATGGAGCAATGGTTGCCAACACAGTTGAAGCCTATGGTAAAATTGGTATTGGTGTGAATGTGATTGACAAACTAGACGGAGCTTTAAATAATAACGGAATCTTCAATTTACAAATGACAGTTAATGGTAAGAAAGTTTACGAACATGAAGTAAATTCCTTTAGTTTTAACGAAACTAGATATATCAATACGTTGATGGATTATGAACGTTATTACATAAAAAGACAACGTATACAAAAATGTTTTGTAGAACCAGCCAACAAATTAAGTATCTATAAAAAACTGATCAACAAAGGCTATTTAGATATTAAAGATGACATGTCTTATCAAGTTCAAATTACTGC
>DOIV01000238.1:0-4090 GCA_003511845.1 Flavobacteriaceae bacterium
GATTTCACCAAACAAACACAGTTACTTTCAAAGCATTTAAAAAATAAAAACTTACCCGATGGAATCTTTTTAACCCATGGTCATATTGGGCATTATACTGGCTTAATGTTTTTAGGAAAAGAAGCAATGAATGCTAAAAACACACCTGTTTATACCATGCCCAGAATGAAATCGTATTTAACTAATAATGGCCCTTGGAGTCAATTAGTAAAACTTCATAATATTTCTTTAAAACCTATAAAAAAAGATTCAGTAATTGTATTGAATGAAAGAATTTCTATTCAGCCAATTCAAGTACCACATCGTGATGAATTTACAGAAACGGTAGGTTTTATCATTATTAATCAAAATAAAAAAGCATTATTTATTCCTGATATTGACAAATGGTCAAAATGGGATAGAAGTATTGTTGATTTAATTAAGGAAGTTGATATTGTCTTAGTTGATGCTACATTTTTTAATAGTGGAGAAATTAAGCGTGATATGAGTGAAGTGCCGCATCCTTTTGTAGAAGAAAGTATGCAATTATTTAAAAATTTATCAACTTCAGATAAAAACAAGGTGCATTTTATTCATTTTAACCATACCAATCCATTGTTGATTGATGGTAGTGAGGCTGAGAAAATAGTCTTAGAAAATGGATATCATATTGCTAAACAAGAAATGGTAATTTCTTTTTAATGGCTCCAATACCTTCTGCCTTTTCTAGTTTCACCAGCTTTGCCTCAAAGAGCTAAATTTTAATTTATAAAATAGTAAAATCTACTTTTTCCTAAAATATATGATAATTGGCACACCATGAAAGTTAAATAGTTCACGCATTTTGTTTTCTAAATACCTTTTATAAGGCGGTTTTACATATTGAGGTAGGTTACAAAAAAATGCAAATTGAGGTGTTGGTGTAGGTAATTGCATGCAATATTTAATTTTTACAAATTTCCCTTTGTATGCTGGTGGTGGATTCTGCTTCATAATGTCTAACAAAGCATCATTCAGTTTACTGGTTGTAATCCTGTTTTTTCTATTTTCAAAGACCTCTACAGCGGTTTCAATAGCTTTAAAAATTCGTTGTTTGGTCAAAGTAGAAATAAAGATAATTGGCACATCAGTAAAAGGAGCAATTTCTTGTCTGATTTTAGCTTCAAATTCTTTTGTGGTTTGTGTGTTTTTTTCAACCAAATCCCATTTATTGACTAAAATAACAATCCCTTTTTTATTCTTTTCTGCCAGCCAAAAAATATTCTGGTCTTGACCTTCAAAACCTCTAGTGGCATCTAAGACTAAAATGGCAACATCACAATACTCAATAGCTCGTACAGAACGCATTACGGAGTAAAATTCAAGATTTTCTTTTACTTTAGTTTTACGTCTAATCCCTGCAGTATCAACCAAATTAAATTCAAATCCGAATCGATTGTATTTGGTATCTATTGAATCTCTAGTTGTACCAGCAATATCGGTAACAATATATCTATTTTCACCTATCAAAGCATTGATAAAAGACGATTTTCCTGCATTTGGTCTTCCAACTACAGCAAAACGAGGTAAATCTTCTTCAACTCTTTCTTCTTCTGGAGGTAATATTTTTACCAATTCGTCTAATAACTCGCCAGTACCACTTCCGTTAATACTTGCAATAGTGAAATACTCACCTAAACCTAAAGAATAAAACTCAACAGCATCAGCATTCCGTTTGCTATTATCAACTTTATTGATAGCTAATAATACAGGTTTTTTAACTTTACGAAGTAGTTTTGCAACATCTTCATCCATACCAGTAACACCAGTATCAACATCAACCATAAAAATAATAACATCAGCTTCGTCAATAGCCAGCTCTACTTGTTTGTCTATTTCTGCTTCAAAAACATCATCAGAACCCTTAACATAACCACCAGTATCAATTAAAGTAAACTCTCTACCGTTCCATTCGCTTTTACCATAATGCCTGTCTCTTGTAACACCGCTTGCAGCATCTACAATAGCTTCACGACGCTGAATTAAACGGTTAAAAAAAGTTGATTTTCCAACATTTGGTCTTCCTACTATGGCTACGATATTACTCATGGTGATTGTAAATTGTTTGCAAAGATACTGTTATTAGTTCAATGTTTCGAGTTTAAAAAAAATAGTATCTTTCCAAATTAATAGCATAAAGATGAACCAACCAATACATGGTGAGCAGATCAATAGAGTTTTATTAAAACCTCGTTTTAGATTAGAATTAGACCAAAATCAAGAAGCTGTTTTAGATAAATTCAAAGATAACTTGGCTGGTGAAGATTGTAAATTTTGTTCAAAAATATCAGGCAATCATATTTTTTTAGATGTGCCAGAAATTGAAGAACATTTTTGGTTTCCTCAATTGCAAGTTGAGGTTATTAAAGATGAAAACGATAAAACAATTATCAAAGGTATTTTGGGTCCTAAACCTAAAATTTGGACATTTTTTATGTTTCTTCACTTTGTTGTAGCAGCAGCTTTTATCGTATTTTTTGTAATATTTTATGTAAAATGGAGTTTGGAGAAAGATTATCAACTGGCTAAATATATGTTAATTGGTTTACCAATACTTTGGATTGTATTTTACGCTTTTGGACAATTAGGTAAAAAGAAAGGATACAAACAAATGGTAGAGTTAGATGATTTTATGATGAAGACGCTTGAAAAAAAGTAGGCAGTTGCAGTTTTCAGTTTGTTTATAGTAATTAATTTTCTCTGTGAATCTCTGTGTGATAACTTATTTAAGGATGGCTTCCATTTCCTGTTGTAATTCCAATGCTTTTTCAGTAGCTTTTTCAGCAAAATCAGTTCTGTTTGAAGCATAAATAATTCCTCGTGAGGAGTTGATTAATAACCCGACATCATCATTCATTCCGTATTTACAAACACCTTGTAAGTCGCCTCCTTGAGCACCAATACCTGGGACTAACAAAAAATGATTGGGAACAATTTTTCTGATTTTTTGAAAATATTCAGGTCGTGTGGCTCCAACAACATACATGAGTTGGTCACTGTTTTTCCAAGTGAGTGATTGTTCTAAGACCTTTTCATATAATGTCAATCCGTTTTCATCTTTCAACACTTGAAAATCGAGTCCACCAGCATTTGAAGTTAAGGTTAAAAGTATCGTGAATTTATCCGCGAAAGCGAGAAAAGGCTCTACAGAATCGCTTCCCATATATGGAGCAACAGTCACAGAATCAAAATTTAAATCTTCAAAAAATGCCTTGGCATAACGTGTTGAGGTATTTCCAATATCACCACGTTTCGCATCAGCAATGGTAAAAATCTCAGGATAATTATCATTTAAATATTCGATAGTTTTTTGTAAGGCTTGCCATCCTTTAATTCCGTATGCTTCAAAAAAAGCAATGTTTGGTTTGTAGGCAACAGCCAAATGATGAGTAGCATCGATAATCTGCTTGTTAAACTCAAAAACAGGATCATCAAGTTGTAATAAATGTTGTGGGATTTTCTCTAAATCAACATCCAATCCGATACATAAAAAGGATTTCTTGATTTTTATTTGCTCAATTAGTTGCTCTTTATTCATTTAATGATAAAAAATGTTATGCAAAAGTAAGAATTTCATAGGTTTCTTTACGTAGTTTATTTTTATCTTTGTGTTTTAATTTTAAAACAACTCCATGAGAAGTAAAATAGTAGCAGGAAACTGGAAGATGAACAAGACGTCATCAGAGTCAAAAAAACTAGTGAAAGGGATTAGGAAATCTATCAAAAAATTAAAACTTAAAAATACTCGTGTAATTATTGCACCTACTTATGTAAATCTTCAAAGAGTATCTAGAAAATCTAGAAAATCGGCTATTGAAGTTGCTGCACAAAATATGCATCAAGCGGATAGTGGAGCTTTTACAGGAGAAATTTCTGCAGCCATGTTAAAATCTATTGGTGTTAAGATTGTTATATTAGGACATTCTGAACGTAGAGAATACTTTGGTGAAACAGATGCTTTATTGGCTCAAAAAGTAGATCAAGCCTTAAAAAATAAATTAGAAATTATTTTTTGTTTCGGAGAAGTTTTAGAAGATAGAAAAAACGAAAATCACTTTAAAGTTGTTGAAAG
>DOIV01000238.1:4474-9476 GCA_003511845.1 Flavobacteriaceae bacterium
GTTTTAGCTTACGAACCTGTTTGGGCAATTGGTACAGGTGAAACTGCAAGCCCAGAACAAGCTCAAGAAATGCATGCTTTTATCCGTAATTTAGTTGCTGAAAAGTATAATGTTAGTGTAGCGGATAATGTTTCTATTCTTTATGGAGGTAGTGTAAAACCAGCCAATGCTAAAGAAATTTTTTCTAAAGAAGATGTTGATGGCGGTCTAATAGGCGGTGCTGCATTAAATGCTGATGATTTTTCAGCTTTGATTAAAGCGATTTAATTTGTAACTCCTTGTCTGGAGTGCTTGAGAGCTAATATCTATTTTAATTATTTAAAATAAATATTGCTAGTTAGTTCTTACTTTGTCCAATGTCTTTTGTCTATAAGCAAAGCGTTCTTAGCCCTTTTATCAGAGAATAGAGTTTAATTTTATAAATTATGATATACCTATCCTATACTTTCAAGGTTTCACCTTTAGAACCTGCAACTGAAATTTTGATTGCTGAATTGGGATATGCAGGTTTTGAAAGTTTTGTAGAAAATGAAGATGGTGTTACGGCATATATTCAGAAAGAGGAATACCATAAAGGCATTTTAGATGCTATTTTTATATTGCAAAATGATGAATTTGAAATTTCATACACAAAAGAAGAAATTGCTCAAGTCAATTGGAATCAAGAATGGGAGAAAAATTTCAACCCTATTCATGTAGATGATTTGGTAAGTATTAGAGCTCCTTTTCACAAAAAAACCAATCATAAATACGAGATTATTATTGAACCAAAAATGAGTTTTGGTACAGGTCATCATGAAACTACGCATATGATGGTACAGCATTTATTGACTTTAGAAATGAAGGGTAAACGAGTGCTCGATATGGGTTGCGGAACAGGTGTTTTAGCTATTTTTTCAGAAATAAGAGGAGCTAAATTCATAGATGCAATTGATATAGATGAGTGGTGTTATGAAAATACATTTGACAATTTAGAACTTAACAATTGTAAAAAAGTAGATGTCTATCAAGGTGATGCGTCATTATTGATTAATAAAAAGTATGATGTTATAATTGCTAATATCAATAGAAATATTTTATTGAATGATATTAAAACGTATACCAATTGTTTGAATGCCAATGGTATTTTATTACTTAGTGGTTTTTACCAAGAAGACATTCCTCTTATTGATACAGAAGCTTCAAAGTATCAATTAAAATTAGATTCAATTATCGAAAGAAATAATTGGGTGGCTATAAAGTATAATTCACCTTAATTGTTTTTCCTTATCAAAAAGTTAAAATTTTCCTCTTTTTTGTTTGTATTCTACAGTTTTACTATTTTTGCAGTAATAAAATGAGTACAAAAGAAAAAATACAAGAAGAAGTTGATGTTCTTGAACAAGAACTATTTCAGCATGAAATCATCTTATTTAATGATGATGTCAATACTTTTGAGCATGTTATTGATTCTTTAATTGATGTTTGTAATCATACTTCAGAGCAAGCAGAACAATGTGCATATTTAGTACACTTCAAAGGGAAATGTGCAGTAAAAACTGGCGAATATGATGAGTTGAAACCTCGTTGTACTAAGTTGTTGAACTTAGGACTCTCTGCTGAAATTATTTAAACCTTGACTTTTCTTGTTTGATTTTAAAAACTTAAAACTAGTATCATTTTATTACTATATTCATAAAAAACAGACTCTATTTTAATAACTAGTGTATTATTTGTCTTTATTTCACGTTATTTTTTAATTAAGTTTATTATTAATTACATTTGTAACATAAATAAACAACTTGAATTATGGCATTTGACATTAAAATGATAAAGAGCGTTTACAACAGAATGAAACAAAATGTTGATAAAGCTCGTGAAGTAGTCGGGAAACCTTTAACACTTGCAGAAAAAATATTATACAACCATCTTTGGGACCCGAACTCAAATAAATCATTTACTAGAGGTAAAGATTATGTTGATTTTGCTCCAGACCGTATTGCTTGCCAGGATGCTACTGCACAAATGGCATTGTTACAATTTATGCAAGCAGGTAAAAAAGAAGTTGCAGTGCCAACAACTGTACATTGTGATCATTTAATTCAAGCAAAAATAGGTGCAGACAAAGATTTACAAGAAGCTATCAATACTTCAAGTGAAGTATTCAATTTCTTAGCATCAGTATCAAATAAATATGGCATTGGCTTTTGGAAACCAGGAGCAGGAATCATCCATCAAGTAGTGTTAGAGAATTATGCTTTTCCTGGCGGGATGATGATTGGTACCGATTCTCATACTGTAAATGCAGGAGGGTTAGGTATGGTTGCCATCGGAGTAGGAGGAGCAGATGCTGTTGATGTAATGGTGGGTATGCCATGGGAATTAAAATTTCCTAAATTAATTGGAGTGAAGTTAACGGGTAAATTGTCTGGATGGACAGCTTCAAAAGATGTGATTCTAAAAGTAGCGGGAATATTAACGGCTAAAGGAGGTACAGATTGTATCGTTGAATATTTTGGAGAAGGAGCAATATCACTTTCCGCTACAGGAAAAGGTACTATTTGTAATATGGGAGCAGAAATTGGGGCTACCACTTCTACTTTTGGTTATGATGCTTCTATTGAACGTTATTTAAAAGCAACCAATAGAGCTGATGTTGCTGATGCAGCTAACGAAATTAAGGATTATTTAACTGGAGACCCTGAAGTTTATGCAAATCCAAAAGACTATTTTGATCAAGTCATTGAAATTAATTTAGATGAATTGGCACCACATTTAAACGGCCCATTTACACCAGACTTAGCAACTCCAGTAGGTAAAGAAATGACCGAAAAAGCAACAAAAAATGATTGGCCTTTAAAAGTTGAGTGGGGCTTGATAGGGTCATGCACAAATTCATCTTATGAAGATTTATCAAGAGCTGCATCTATTGCAAAACAAGCTATAAAAAAAGGGTTGGTTGCTAAAGCTGAATTTGGTATCAATCCAGGTTCTGAGCAAGTACGATATACAGCAGAAAGAGATGGATTATTAGATATATTTGAAGACTTAGGAGCAACAATTTTTACCAATGCTTGTGGACCATGTATTGGTCAATGGGCTAGAGAAGGTGCTGAAGGACAACCTAAAAATACAATAGTACATTCGTTCAATAGAAACTTTTCTAAACGTGCCGATGGAAACCCAAATACTCATGCTTTTGTTGGTTCTCCTTCTATGGTAGCCGCAGTTGCAATTTCTGGAAAATTAGATTTTAATCCGGTGAAGGATAAGTTAATCAATAAAAATGGAGAAGAAGTACAATTAGAAGAGCCAACAGGTTTTGAATTACCTCCAACAGGTTTTGATGTAGAAGACCCAGGTTTTGTAGCTCCAATGGCTGATGGTTCAGGTGTAGAAATTACTGTGAGTTCTGATTCTAAGAGATTACAATTGTTGACCCCTTTTACACCAATTAAAGGAAATATTTCTGGAGCAAAATTATTAATAAAAGCTGCTGGTAAATGTACTACAGATCATATTTCAATGGCTGGACCTTGGTTACGTTTTAGAGGTCATTTAGATAACATTTCTGAAAATTGCTTAATCGGAGCAGTAAATGCATTTGGGCAAGCAACCAATAAAGTTAAAAATCAATTAACGAATGAGCTTGGGCCTGTACCTACAACAGCTAGAGCATATAAAGCGGCAGGAGTTCCTTCAATTGTAGTTGGAGAACATAATTATGGTGAAGGTTCATCAAGAGAGCATGCAGCTATGGAACCACGTCATTTAGGCGTTGTAGCAGTAATCGTAAAGTCATTTGCACGAATTCATGAAACCAATTTAAAGAAACAAGGTATGTTAGGCCTAACTTTTGCAAAAGAGAGTGATTATGATTTAATTCAGGAAGACGACACTTTTGACTTTATAGATTTGATAGATTTTGCACCTGCAAAACCATTAACCTTAGTTATTAATCATGCAGATGGAACTAGTGATATGATTAATTTAAATCATACTTATAACGTAGGTCAAATTGCATGGTTTAAAGAAGGTTCTGCCTTAAATTTAATTAAAAAGGAAAATGCTTAATCCCTCATTGAGGGTTTATTTACAGATACATTCTGAGTTGTTGATTTAATTCAATTGTATAGAAACAAAAAAGAGGTTTGCATATGCAAACCTCTTTTTTGTTTCTAATTATTACTCTTTATCCTTTTGTCCAAGTAGGTAGCTCAGAAGTATTCATTTTTTCTTCAAAAGTTTCGCCATCAATAATTTTGAAACTTTGATTTGGTGTTACAGTAATCTCTTTGTCTTTATAACTTAGAGTAACTATACCTTCATAACATATAACTTCAAAGTAATCTGCTCTTTGTATAACTTTAAACTTAGAACCAGACACTATCATTTCACCTAGCCAAGTGACAACATTTACAGATGAACCTTTTTCTATATTAAAAAATGCTTCCCCAACCAAACTTACTTTAGGTACGTTCTCCCAATTACTTTTTTTGTATTTTATGGCAGAAGCAGTATTTAGTTTTATTTTTGAATTATCTGGTAATTCAATTGATTTTGTATTGCTTGTTAGTGTTTTAATTATTGTAGTACCACCATAAATTGGTGCATAATATACTGCTAATGCAATTATAAATATGGCAGCAATACGCATTAAAGGTTGCATCCAATTAATTGTTTTAACAGGTGTTTCTAACCGACGTTCTTTAATGATTGCGTTTAATTTATCAAATTCAAAATCAACATCATAAGTTGTGTCTTCAAAAAGCTTAGCTTTTTCAGATATTTTGGTGTATGACTCATACTCAGGCAATGCCTCAAAAGCTTTAAGCTCAGCATTGTTTAGTTCATCATCTAACCATTTTTGTATTAAAATTTCTTTTTTCATTTTAGGGTTTCTTATTACATAACAACTGAAGTAGGGTTTTTCCTACCACAGAATAAAATATTTTTTCACTTTTTCAAAAGCGACTTCAACTATGTAACAATTAGATCTCATAAATTCCTACCAAATATATAT
>DOIV01000238.1:9817-11287 GCA_003511845.1 Flavobacteriaceae bacterium
TACCAAATATATATTAAATTCCATCAATTTCTATTCTTAATTTCTTTAAAGCACCATAAATCCTTTTTTCTACCCCTTTTCTAGATATCCCCAATTCTTCTGCTATTTCTTTATGTTTTTTACCTTCAATTCTATTCATTAAAAATGCTTCACGTTGTGCTTCTGTTAAAGTAGCCAATGCCCGTTGGTACTTTTGCATGTATTCAGATTCTTCCATCAAGAATTCTGGATTCTCATTTGTATAACCTTTAGGTTTTGTTTGCTGATGTCTTAAAACAACCTTTTGATGTTTAACTTCATTTAACATCATATTATTTGCAGTAGTAAATAGAAAAGATTTTGCTTTTTCTGGACTAACTTTCTTACAATTATCCCATAACTTGATAAAAGCTTCTTGAACCTTGTCTTTCGGGTTTAAACGATCACCATACTTATAGCGTAAAAAATTATGTACGTCTTTAGATAGGGTTTTGAATATGTTTGAGAAAATATGTTCTTCACAAACATTGGTATTTAAAGCCTTTATCATTATTAATTATTTTAGGTTTAGTTCATATTAAAAAGTAAACGATATCAAATTAAAACATCAATTAACATCATAATAAACAACTTAATAACTGTAAAATGGTATGTTTTATTGTTTTTAATGGTATCAAATGTAAGTAAAACTCTACATTTTTTTGTGTTTTGTTTTTTTGAGAGAAATTTAGATGCTGTTTTTTTCAAAAAACATAAATTATATAGATTGTGCAATTTTTTTAACCACACATGTATATTGCTTAAAATCAATATATTATGAAAAATAATATTATTATTTGAAATTTCAAGTAGGAATTTTGGAATGGTTATTGTTTAATACATGAAGAGTCGTCTAATATGATGATCAAATAAAAAAGATAAAATAAGTTAGTTTAAGTTGATAGTTTAGTTAGAGAGAAAATTGCCCACTGAAGAGTGGGCTTTTTTGGTTGTATAATTGAGGTGTATTATTAAGTTTTGTATTTAATAAAAAAAAGCTACAAAGAGTTTTACATTGATCCTCTATCAATAAAATCAAAAGGATTTTTTATTTCTCCTTTCTTTTTGTCTAAAATCATTTTTGCTGCGGTCTTACCCATCATATTAAAACTTGTAGAAATAACGGTGATATCTAGTAGTTCTTTTAAAGGAGTTTCATTATATGAAATAATACCTATATCTTTTCCTAATGTAAAATTCCGATCACGGGCATGATGTACCAGATTAACCAAATCAGACTCCTCAATGGTAATAAACAAATCTCCTTTTTTTACAATGGTATCTTCATAGATTCCATTTAAAATTTCAAAATCAATAGAATGTTCTACACAAAACTTTCTAAACCCATGTAAGGTCTTTTTAGGGTATGGGTGAACAGCATTATCGGGGTAGATAAAGATTGTTTTTTTATAGGCTAGAATCTTGTCAATTCCTTTTTTTAAGGCATTGTAA
>DOIV01000024.1:0-1964 GCA_003511845.1 Flavobacteriaceae bacterium
ATAGCTAAAATCTTTCCCATTTGCAGGTTTAATCGATATATATTCAATTTCTTCAAAAATTTGGCTTATATATCTGTTTGCTTGTTCAATTGACCAAGTATCAAACGTGTATGCCCATATTTTTTCAAGGTCTTTTTTGGTTTCAATACTTATTTTATAAGTCGTCACTTGAATATTTATTACGCATTGAGCTTAAAAATTCATTTTGATTAAAATTCTCAACAAATCCAGATTTTTCACCCTTTATAAGCTCCTTGATTAACTCTTTTTTCTTATTTTCTTCTTGTTCAAATAATCGCAATGCTGACCTAACAACTTCACTTACAGAAGAAAATTTCCCAGTTGCTATTTGTTTACTTATAAATTCATTGAAGTAATCACCTAATAATATTGAAGTGTTTTTTGCCATAATTATTATTTTTAACAAATATACCAATTTATGGTATAAATTTCAAATACTTGACTGATTTTTTTTGGTTGTAACTAACGTAATGATATCGTTCCGTTTTAATACTATATCGTTCGTTAACGAAGCAAGTCCTTTTTACTGAGAAAGTCAAGAAACTTTAGAAACTGTTTGAAAACTCTAGAACTGATTTAAGAATTATTACTTAAACTTTTTTACCTTCAATAAACACCATATCAATTAAGTTACTCCCAAAAGCATAGGGTAAAAAATGATAAGAAGGTATAGGTTTTGTAATGATCAAATTTGCTTTTTTACCTTTGGTAATACTACCATGAGTAGTTGACAGGTTCATGGCATAAGCACCATTTAAGGTTGCTGCATTGATAGCTTCTTCAGGTGTCATTTTCATTTTAATACAGGCTGTACTTATTACAAAATTCATATTACCGCTAGGTGTAGAACCCGGGTTGTAATCGGTTGCTAATGCTAATGGGAGTCCGCTATCTATTAATTTTCTAGCTGGTGTATATGGTATGCTTAAAAAGTAAGAGCAGGAGGGAAGGGCAACTGGCATTGTATCACTATCTTTAAGTGCATTGATGTCATTAGTGTCAAGCACTTCTAAATGATCAACAGATAATGCTTTGTGTTGTACACCTAATTGTACGCCACCCATAATTGTAAATTGATTGACATGAATTTTTGGTATCAGACCATATTGTTTTGCAGCTGATAAAATTTCAGCTGTTTGTTGGATAGAAAAATATCCTTTTTCACAAAATACATCAACAAATTCTGCAAGGTTTTCTTTCGCTATTAGCGGAAGCATTTCATCAATAATTAAATTGATATATCTGTCTTTATTATTTTTAAATTCTGTAGGAAAAGCATGAGCCCCTAAAAATGTAGCTTTAATAGCAATAGGATAGTTTTTAGCTAGTTTTTTAATTACGCTAAGCATTTTTATTTCAGCTTCTACAGTCAAGCCATAACCTGATTTTATTTCAATAGCACCTGTACCTAAAGCCATCACTTCTTCCAATCGTTTGCTTGCTTGTTGGTACAAATTTTCTTCAGAGCTAGCTTGTAATTTTTTTGCTGAGTTTAAAATACCGCCTCCTTTGTTTGCTATTTCTTCATAACTTAATCCGTTAATTCTATCTACAAATTCTCCTTCACGATTACCAGCATATACGATATGTGTATGACTATCACACCAAGTGGGTAAAACAAGTTGACCGGAAGCATCAATGGTCTTATCAAACGTTGTTTTTTTTAGATCTTCCATCAATCCAAAATCAAGAATTAAATCATCTTCTATTACTAAAAAAGCATTTTTTAGGCTTGGTAATTTCTTCATATTGCTACCTGATACTTTTCTGATATCTGAGTCTCTAATTTGAAGTAATTCTTTAATATTAATGAATAATGTTTTCATTTACAACTATATTTACGGTAAAGATAATTGAAAATTATATATGGCAAAAATAAAAGAAAATGAATACCATAGGTTCTACAAAACCTATATTGATAAAGCTGACACTTCTAAAAGTGT
>DOIV01000024.1:2346-5661 GCA_003511845.1 Flavobacteriaceae bacterium
TATAAAAGAATTGTTAGAGCATATTATTGATGCAGAACGAATTTTTGCCTACAGAGCTTTGCGTATTGCACGAAACGACAAAACTGATTTATCTGGTTTTGAAGAGAATAGCTATGTTGAAAATGCCAATAGTGATTCAAGAGATTATCAAGAGCTGCTAGAAGAGTTTAGTTATGTGAGAAAATCAACTGTATTTTTATTTAAAAATTTTTCTAAACAAGTGATGTTGCAAGTAGGAACTATTGATGGTAATGAAATCACTGTACGAGCTATTGGTTATGTAAATTCAGGTCATTTATTACATCATATAAATATTATAAAAGAGAGGTATTTATAATAAAATCACTTTTGTTTACGTTATCCTAAAACACAAACAAAAGAGAAACATGGAGAATAACTTTGACGCTGGGGACGAATCTTTAAGCCCGAAAAAAAGAAAGAAAAATTATAAGCCTTATAAAAAAGATAAATATGCTTTATCTAAGATTTTAGAATACGAAAATTACCTTAATAATATAGAGTTTTTGAATAAAGGAGAAGGTTATTAATATAAATTGACTATATTTGAGAGTAATTTAATTCGAAATATGTTTAAAATAATAATTACAGCTTGTTTATTTTTAACTTTTAATGCTTTCTCACAAGATGAGAGTAAGAAAAGTGGTATTGATATGCCTGTAAGTATCTTTTCAAATTATTCTTTTGATAATTTAAAATTTAAAGATGAGGTAATTGTAAGCCCTTTAAATTTAACAGGTTATAAATTCATGATTGTAGATTATATGAACAATACTTTTTTGTATAATAACTTTCAATTTGATTTAAAAAATATAGGGAGAGATATATCTTTTGATGATATCAATGATAATTATAGAAAAGCTAAATTAAATACTTTTGACGTAAGTAAAGATAGTAACCATTTTATTTGGAACATGTGGGATGTTAACAGCAATTTGCAAAAACAATACCAAGAAAATAATAATTAGTACTTTATTTTATCTTCTTTTTCTTGCCATTTTTGAAATGCGACTAAAGCTTCCTTACGGGATGATTGTTCAAATGGGATACTACGATTTTGATAATCTAACTCTATTTCTTTATAAATAAATTCATCATCAAATCCAATATTTGCTGCATCTTTTTGACTACAACCAAAATATACTTTATCTGGTCTTGCCCAATAAATAGCACCCAAACACATAGGACATGGCTCGCAAGAAGTGTAAATAATACATCCTTCCAATTGAAAAGAATTTAAGTTTTTACAAGCGTCTCTAATAGCAGTTATTTCGGCATGAGCTGTTGGGTCGTTGGTAGAAGTAACTTTATTATTACCACGCCCAATAATTTCTCCGTTTTTAACAATCACACAGCCAAAAGGGCCACCTTCATTAGCATTCATACCTTGAATAGCTGATTTTACGGCCTCACTCATATAATCGGTATTAGAAAAATCACTTTCCGATTCTTGATTTTCTAGAGCTTTAGCAGCTTCATCTAAAAACTTTTTATTAAAATTGTTACACATAAAATTTGATATTCGTTTTACTGAATACTGCCAACTGCATACTATTTCAGTCCACTCGTCATTTCTTCAGGTTTTACCCATTCGTCATACTGTTCAGCAGTTACATGACCTAGTCTGATAGCTTCTTCTTTTAAAGTGGTGCCGTTTGTATGAGCAGTATTTGCAATTGCTGCAGCTTTATAATAACCAATTTTAGTATTTAACGCGGTTACTAGCATTAAAGAATTGTTTACCAATTCGTTAATTCTAGGTTTGTTAGGCTCAATACCTTCAGCACAATGATCATTAAAAGAAAGGCAAGCATCTCCTAAAAGCCTTGCAGATTCTAATACATTTCTAGCCATAATTGGCTTAAATACATTCAATTCATAATGACCTTGCGTACCGGCTACGGTTACAGCTACATCATTACCGATAACTTGGGCACAAACCATAGTTAAAGCTTCGGCTTGAGTCGGATTCACTTTTCCAGGCATGATAGAACTACCAGGCTCATTGGCTGGAATAATTAATTCGCCAATACCTGAACGAGGACCTGACGCCATCATTCTAATATCATTGGCAATTTTATTTAAAGAAACAGCGAGTTGTTTCAAAGCTCCATGAGATTCTACTAAAGCGTCATGTGCAGCTAAAGCTTCAAATTTATTTTCAGCAGTAACAAAAGGCAAGCCTGTAAATTCTGCTATTTTTTTAGCAACCAAGACATCGTATCCTTTAGGTGTATTTAATCCTGTACCCACAGCTGTACCGCCCAAAGCTAATTCAGAAAGGTGGACTAATGTGTTTTTTAATGCTTTTAATCCGTGATTTAATTGAGAGGTATATCCTGAAAATTCTTGACCGACAGTCAAAGGTGTAGCATCCATTAAATGTGTACGACCAATTTTTACGACATCTTTAAAATCTTCCGATTTTTGTTGTAAAGAATCTCTTAATTTTTCAACTCCAGGAATCGTAGTTTCTACAATCATTTTATAACAAGCAATATGCATCCCTGTAGGGAAAGTATCATTTGACGATTGCGATTTATTAACATCATCATTAGGTTGAATGGTTTTATCACCTTCGCCAATAGTTTTACCAGCAATTTCATGAGCACGATTTGCAATCACTTCATTTACATTCATATTACTTTGCGTACCAGAACCTGTTTGCCAAATTACTAAAGGAAACTGGTCATCTAGTTTTCCTGTTAAAATCTCATCACAAACCGTTGAGATTAAATCACGTTTGTCTTCAGTCAAAACACCCAATTCACAATTGGCATGTGCAGCTGCTTTTTTTAAGTAGGCAAAACCATAAATTATTTCTAAAGGCATAGAAACAGGTTGTCCAATTTTAAAATTATTTCTTGAACGTTCAGTTTGTGCACCCCAATATTTATCGGCTGGTACGTTAACGTCACCCATAGTGTCTTTTTCTATTCTGAATTTCATGTCTTGTAAGTTTTAAAAGGTTGTACAAAGTTACAAAATATGAATTTTAAAAGCATTAAAAAAGGTTAGCAAATTACTTAATTGATAACATATTTTAGGCATATTTACTACGGAATTAAAAAAAAGTAGATACATTATTTATAATATGAAAAATAGGTGTTATTTTTGACACAAATTTAACACTATTACTATGGATTTTACACAGCTTATAGGTTTCTTTATCTTTTTAACCGTTTTTACAATGGGCTTTTGGTTATTAATATTTACATTGACCTTTATAGTTCCTTATTGGTTGTTTGGTACTTTAATGGAGAACATGAAGTTAAGAAAAGAGGCGAAGAAAAACAA
>DOIV01000132.1 GCA_003511845.1 Flavobacteriaceae bacterium
TTTTAAGGTTTCTTCTGGTTGCTCCAATTTTAGTAACTTGCTTTGCTATAGGTTTTATTATTAGTGAAGCAATTACAATAAGATTAGGATTCATATTTGGCATAAGTTGTTGGTCATTTGAAGTACGACTTCTAGAAAACTCATCTGTGATATTTCCGACAAGATTATAATCAATATTGCTAAAATCTAAAACACCATCTTTTACTTTAGAAATAGAATCCTTTATATTAGCAGCATCAATTAACAAATTACCAGTTAAGTTATGTTTTACATTAACTTCATCTAATACATTTATCTTTTGTAACAAATCAATAGTGATTGTCTTGTTTCTTATATTCTGTTTATCTATTGTGATTTCTAAATAATAAAATTGAATTCCAGAAAAGATGAGAGTATCTTTTTCTTTTACTAAGACTTGAAATCTCCCTTTAGTATCTGTAATTGTTCCTTTATTTGTGTTTTTATTTATAATATGAATATTTTCTAATTGTTTAATGTCACTTTTTATATTTCCATAAATTGTGATTCTTTGGTTTTGAGTGTAAACTTTTATACTAAAAAAAATCAGAATGAGTAGAAATGTATTACTCTTCATCTTTCAACTCTTTTAAATAGGTTATACTTTCTTTAATGAATATATCCATTATTTCAAGATTTCTTTTTTTTATATATAAGTCTATAATTCCTTTTGGCAAGCAATATTCAATAAAATATTCAATTTCTTTTTCTGGTATTTGTAGTGTTTCTGTGAAAAAAACATCCTTAAAATAAAGACGAATTTGTTTAATAACCTTCTTATTGTATGCTGCAAGTTTGTCAGCCTCAATATAAGCCTTTAATTTCCGGTCTCTTTTTCTATTTCCTGAAATAATATGATAGAGGTCTTCAAAGTTCCCTGCTGGGTTAAATAGAGTTGATAAAATAACAATTGCAACAGGTGCTTGGCTGTAATAAACCTCTCTAGCTTCTAGTTTTGTTAGCTTTTTTTTACCTGCATTTGGTAAGCCTAATTCAACAGCTATATTTTTAGATTTTCTAATAGTAACTTCATCTAATTGATTCCTTTTAGAAATCATGTTAATGGTTAATGATTTGCTTAAAACATCAAATGGATTAATAATTATCTCCTTATTGTTAAATTGAATTCCAGAAAAAATGAGAGTATCTTTTTCTTTTACGGATAATTTAAACTCACCTTTAGTATTTGTGATTGTCCCTTTATTAGAACTTTTATTTATCACATGAATATTTTCTAACTCTTCTATATTGCTTTTAACTTTACCATTGATGGTAATTCGTTGCCCTTGAATATTTGAGACAATTATTAATGCTAAGAATAAAATAAGGTAGGTTGGTTTATTCATCACAACAAATAAACAGGATGAACTCATAAATAAATATTAAAACTATGATAAACTTTTGTTAAAGAATTAGTTTTAATACTTTTGATAAATAAGTTAAAAAAAATGAAAAAATTACTTTTAGCAAGTACATCTACTATTTATGGGAGTGAATATTTAGAATATTTATTACCTACATTAAAATCTTTTTTTAAAGGTATAGATAAAATTTTATTTATTCCTTTTGCAAGACCAAATGGTGTTAATTATGATAATTATACAAAAACAGTTGCAAAGGCTTTTAATACAATTAACATTGAAGTAAATGGTATTCATGAATTTGAAAATGCAGAAAAAGCTATTGAAGAAGCTGAAGCTGTTTTTGTAGGAGGAGGCAACACTTTTGTTTTAGTCAATGAACTGTATCAACAAAACTTAATAGAAGGTTTAAAACGTAAAATAGATTTAGGCACCCCATATTTAGGAACAAGTGCGGGGAGTAATATTGCTGGGTTGACTATGCAAAACACTAATGACATGCCTATTGTTTATCCGCCAAGCTATACCACTTTAGGTTGTATTCCTTTTAATATCAATGCTCATTATTTGGACGCAGACCCTTTGTCCAAACATAAAGGTGAAACTAGAGAAACTAGAATAAAAGAGTTTCATATCTATAACACCAAACCAGTTATTGGCTTAAGAGAAGGAAGTTGGTTGGAGGTAATAGATAATCAAGTAACATTAAAAGGAGGTTTAACAGCAAGATGGTTTCAAACTAACAAACAACCTTTAGAAATCAATTCAGAAGAATTGATTAATTTTTGATGTCGTCAAGCTTATTTTTATTTTCTATAAAAATTAAAGTTTCCATAGCAAAGTCACTTTTTTTTACTTCATATGAAAAATTATTATAAATGGATGCAATTGTATCTTTATGGATAGACTCATCATTTAAAAGACTCTGTAATATAAAGGCTGCAATATAAGAATTTGAATACTTTTTCGCATAATCTAATGAAAATTGGACATTTTCAGCGTTTATAGCTTTCATTTTCGCATTAATTTCATTTAATTTCTCAGCATCGTTTTCAGCTCTAGATTTTTGAAATAGCGGATAAAGAAGGTTCGTCTTAGAAAGTATTTGGTTTGACCTTTTAATATAATCTAAATATTGATTATTTAGTTTTGAGCCAGTAATTTTAGATTTTGATAAATTATTTTGATTCACATCAATTAATACACTGTCATTTTCAAGAAACAACCCTATTTGACCTTTTAAACTATCAATATAAATTCC
Source organism: Flavobacteriaceae bacterium (assembly GCA_003511845.1). Taxonomy (GTDB): domain Bacteria; phylum Bacteroidota; class Bacteroidia; order Flavobacteriales; family Flavobacteriaceae; genus Aureibaculum. The sequence continues at coordinate 2,641 of DOIV01000132.1, forward strand.
GAATACAGATGGTTTCTCTATAATACCACTAAATTTAAACCTGTCATTAATTATTTGTGTTGAATCAATTAGAGAAATTGTATTATTTTCTTGTTTTTTTAAAAACACTTTAGTATTATCTGCAAAATCATTTGTATTACCAATAATAAAAAATAGTTTTTGATGCTCTTTTTTAGGATAATTATTACATGATATTACACACATAATAAAGAAAAAAAGGAATATTATTTTTTTCATGAATCAAATATAATGTCAAATGAATAATAATACAAAATTAAATCAGAATAATTAGTTGTTAACAAATTTCACAGCTTATCAACATTCATAGTAAACACCGTTAAAACTTCAGATTTCCTTTAGAATTCAAAATTAGTTTCGTGTTTAAATAATATAATTTAGTAACAATTTTACTAATAAATATACGTTATAAAGTTCTGCTAAAGAAAAAGAATCCGATTTTATTAAAATACTCCCTTGTGATTTGAATTTTATATTCAATGAAAACAAAGAGTAATGTATTTGTCAAAGTTGCTATGCTTTAAAGAATATTAATGAAAAGTATGTTTAATTTAAAAACTTAGTTGAAAGTATGATTAAAAAAGTATTCTTGTTTATTAGTATAGTTCTTATTACTAATATGCTATTTGCAAATACTCCCCCCACAATTTTTAA
>DOIV01000177.1:0-1962 GCA_003511845.1 Flavobacteriaceae bacterium
ACCTCGTGAAACTTAACACTTACCTGCATCAAAGTTAAGACGCCCACGTTCTGCGTGGGCTGTTCTTATTTGGTGAGTGGGTATGGTGATACCTCTAGTACTGATGAGTTCAGTTCCACGTTTTTTAATTTTAAACATTATGAAAATCACCAATCACTACATTAAATCAATCAAACTATTTATAATAAGTTTTCTATTTGTTAGTTGCTCAAGTAATACTATAGACGGGGTATATAAAGTTATCATTGATGATGAAGAAACATCAATAATAGGAGAAATGACATATACTATTAAACAAATAGAGGGTAATTTATATAAGGTTACTCTAGAAATGATAGAACTAGATAGGGAAACAAAAACAGTAAAAGATTCTAGAGTTTTAGATTCAGAAGCTCTTTATTTAAAAGAAAACAGAACCCTTACTCTTAAAAAGAGAAGGTTTTTCCTTGTTTTTTCTGAGGATTTAAAATCTTTTAACCATGATGGTGTTATGGTATATAAAAATAAAACTGTGAAAACTTCTGAGAAAGAAATAAAAGAAAATAAGAAAAAAAATAAAAAATGATATTATGAAAAAACTAAGTTATTTATTACTATTAACTATCCTTATTTTAAATGTTTCTTGTTCAAAAGACGACGGTATTCTTGAATATTCAGATAATCATAAAATTAAAGTTACATTAAACTTATCTGGAAATTATGAAGATTATGAACTCTCTTACTATACGATGTATATATCAGATAAACAGTTTCATTACTTAGAAAATTTAAAAAAAGGGTTCTATGAATTAGAATCTAACTATGTCAAAAAAAGTACAATCATGGCGTTTGATTTAGCAATGGGAGGTAGTGATAATGATACAACAGAAAATATTGAACTTAAAATATACCTTGATGATGAATTATTTTATGAAGAAAATATTAGTATTAGTGACGATGAATCTTTTTCTTATGCAAGATGGATTTATAGTAATGGAAAAATAAAAAGAGTGCCAAAACTATAAATACTACAATTAAAACAACACAATGGATAAAACATTAAGACGACTAGACGACGATTTTAGAATTCATGGGCATATACAATTTGTGGAATTTGATACTGAAACTGGGAAAGGGGAAAACTATATAATTCTATAATTTTGGGTGGAGCTGCAATAGTAGATTGGGAAGATGGTAAAGGTTGTATTTGGCAAACTTCTGAAATTATTGAAAAAATTTCTGAGACAGAATTTAAAACTAAGAATTCACATTATGTTATTAAAGATACGGATTCTGACTTGTTAAAAAAAATGAAAACTAAAGTTAAAACAAGAATTCCTTTTACATATGAAAGGAGAGTAAATCACGCTATTAATAAACCCATAAGGTTCTACTGCGAATTTAGTGGGTAAAGATTTATTGTATGCTATGTAGCTTAAGAGATAACGTTTTTTTGAGGTAGAAAGTAAAACAGTTAAAATGAAAAAAATCATATCAATTGTCCTAATCATAGGATTTGTATTTATTGCTAATGCTCAAAAAACGACTTATGAATTAAAAGAGAATGTTCATTATTATAGTGATTCTATCAATAAAACAGACAAATACATTCAAGAACGTTGTGTTTTAGATGTGTATTATCCTAAAGACATTAAGAATTATGCTACCATTGTATGGTTTCATGGAGGTGGCTTAACAGCAGGCGAAAAAGCAATTCCTGAGGCTTTGAAAGATAAAGGAGTAGGAGTGGTGGCGGTTAATTATCGGTTATATCCAAAAGTAAAAGCTCCCACCTATATTGATAGTTTAGGTGGAGATTCATCTCTTGTTTTTATTTCGGGACATTCAGCTGGTGGGTATTTGGCAAGTATGGTAGGCTTAGATAAGTCATGGTTGGCTAAATATGGTAGTAACGCAAACAAAATTGCAGGTTTAATTCCTTTTAGCGGCCATACCATTACTCATTTTACTGTTCGAAAAAAA
>DOIV01000177.1:2306-5349 GCA_003511845.1 Flavobacteriaceae bacterium
CAATTGTTGACGAATTAGCACCGTTATATCATGTACGTGCAAATGCTCCTCCTTTATTACTAATTACCGGAGATAGAGAATTAGAAATGTTAGGGAGATATGAAGAAAATGCATACCTCATGAGAATGATGAAAGTGGTAGGGCATAAAGAGACTGAGCTTTATGAACTTGAAGGTTATGGACATGGAATGACAGAACCTGCTTTTCCGCTATTGCTAAATGAAGTTAATAGACTAACTAAAAAAAAGAAGAAGGCATAACTTTCTGTTTTAAACAGAATAAAAAGTAAAATAAATGAATAAAATTATACCGTTAATAATTGGACTTATAGCTATTGTTAATGTACTTTATAGTTTTAAAGGGTCAGGCACTCAGGCTATATTCGGAATTGAAATGAATGTTTGGATTTATAGATTGATATGGAGTGTCCTTGCTGTTTTGTTTCTTTACGATTATTATAAAAAATCTAAATTAAGATATTAATAACCATCATACTCTATCCCACATATTTTTCGCCCATCATACATTATATTGCTTTAGCTAAAGCTGATAAAGTACTTTTTGAGGTAGATGATAATTACCAAAAACAGACCTATAGAACACGTTGTTATATCTATAGTCCGAATGGTAAGCAATTGTTAAATATTCCTATTAAAAATGCCAATAGCACACAAAAAACAAAAGAGGCATTGATAGATTATAGTTTCGGATGGCAAAAACAACATTTAAAATCTTTTGCTGCAGCGTACCGTTCTTCGCCGTATTACGAATTTTTTGAAGATGAATTCAATACGATTTTTGAGGATAAGCCTAAGTTTCTATTAGATTATACTTTGCAATGTCAAGAAATGGTACTGGAATTTTTAGGACTTGAATTAAATGCAACCAAAACAGTAGAATATCATAAAATTTATGATTCGGAACTAGATTTACGCTATTTGGCCAACGCAAAATTAAAACAAGACTTTAAATTCACAGAATACACACAAGGTTTTTCTGACAAACATGGATTTATTTCTAATTTAAGTATTTTAGATTTGCTTTTTATGGAGGGAACTAATGCTTTAACCTACTTAGAAAGCCAACAAATAGAATTTTAAAATGGAAATCTTAAGGTTTTGTACGCACTACGGAATGCATTTTGTGTTTCCAGGATTGATTGCATGGTTGTTTTTTAGAAAGAATTGGAAGCTGGTTTGGTTAATTTTTGTAATGACCATGCTTATTGATTTAGACCATCTATTGGCAACTCCAATTTTTGATGCACATAGATGTAGTATTAACTTTCATCCGTTACATACATATATAGCAAGTGTTGGTTATGTACTTTTACTGTTTTTTAAGAAAACTAGAGTTGTTGCTATCGCTCTTCTATTTCATTTACTGACAGATGCTATTGATTGTTTGTGGATTTAAGAGTATTCATAACCCAAGCAATAATAAAGAAACCTATTCCTGTAATGATAGGAGGTAACATCACTTTCGGAGCATAAAATCCGCCAATGTAAATCATGGCAATTCCTAAAATAATTAACAAGATTAATGCAATTGATAATACTTTGTTTTTATTCATGATAAAGCTTTTTAATTAAACTAGAGCTTTAAGCAATATTTGTACTGGATGATTGGCTGTTTTCTTCGTTCCATCATAAATTTGATGTCTACAACTAGTACCCGAAGCAGATATTTCTATAACTGAGTCAAATTTCCTTATTTTGGTAAAAAGCGATTGTTCACCAACTTGCATGCTGAGTGCATAATGTTCTTTTTCATAACCAAAGGATCCTGCCATACCACAACATCCAGAATTGATAATGGTTACTTTATAATTTTCAGGTAAATTCAACATGATAAATGTAGCATCTGTACTTGATAATGCTTTTTGATGGCAATGTCCGTGAATTTTAACTGTCTTTGATTTGTTGGTGAATTGTTTGCTTGTTATGTTTCCTTTTAAAATTTCACTTTTGATAAATTCCTCTATCGTAAAAGTGTGTTTAGCAATATGTTTTGCAGCATCCTTGTCATCCGCTAAGCGTAAATATTCATCTCTAAAAGATAATATTGCTGACGGTTCAATGCCTATTAGCGGATTCTCTTCATTAATAACATCCTTAAAAATAGCAATATTTTGATTAGCCAAAACTTTAGCCTCATCTAAAAAACCTTTAGAAATGTGACTTCTACCACTTTCTTCATGTTCGATAACAGATACTGTATAACTAAGTTTTGTCAATAATTTAATAGTGTCTATACCAACTTGAGTATCATAATAATTGGTAAATTCATCACAAAACAAAGTCAAATTCCCTTTTGTAGGCGTTTTAGCTTCTAGTTTTTCTGGATGTTGCTGAATCCATTTCCATAATGTCTTGTTTGCTAATTTAGGGATGCTTCTTTGTGTGGCAATTCCCATAATTTTCTTGGTTAAACTGGTATTTAGAACCAGATTTGTCAATGCAGGAAATACACTTCCTAATTTATTGTACTTTACGTTGTTGGCAAACATTTTAGTTCTGAAAGAAGGCGGATTCTCTTTTTGATATTGGTATAAAAACTCTGCTTTAAAGCTTGCTACATCTACATTGCTAGGACATTCGCTGGCACAAGCTTTACAGCTCAAACACAAGTCAAAAACTTCTTTTAACTCTTTATGGTTGAATTTATTAGCTTCGTCAGAATTCGTTAAAAATTCACGTAAAGCATTTGCTCTGGCTCTAGTGCTGTCTTTTTCATCTAAAGTCGCTCTGTAACTCGGACACATAGTACCGCCAGCATTACTGGGTTTTCGACAATCTCCAGAACCATTGCATTTCTCGGCAGCACGTACTATTCCTAATGAATCAGAAAAGTCAAGTAAGGTTTTAATTTCTGGTTCTTTTCTGTCAATGGTATATCGTAAAGATTCATCCATCGGATACGCATCAATAATTTTCCCTTTATTAAAGATATTATTTGGGTCAAAAGTATGCTTGATACGTTTGAGTAATTGGTAATTTTTATCACCAATCATTAAGGGTAAAAATTCACCACGTACAATACC
>DOIV01000048.1 GCA_003511845.1 Flavobacteriaceae bacterium
TTAAGGAATCAAAAAAAAGAAATATATAGCAATATGAAAAATTCACTATTTAAAAAGATCACTTTTGTTTTGGTATTGGTTACAATAACAATCAATGCACAGGATTTTCAAGGCAAAGCAGTTTATCAATCTAAAACTTCGATGGATGTAAATATTAACCGTTCAACTTCTGGAATGTCTCCAGAGAGAGCTAAAGCGATAGAAGAAAGAATAAAAAGAAGATTAGAAAAAGTCTTTGTATTGTCTTTTAACAAAACAGCTTCTGTTTATAAAGAAGAAGAAAAATTAGGTCAGCCATCAGGTGGTGGGATGCGATTTTCAGGTGGCGGTGCCTCAGGAAATCATTATAAAAATATTAAAACAAAGATGTTTACCAAAGAGAGTGAATTTAGCGGTAAAATTTTTCTAATAAAAGATAGTTTAGTTAATTATCAATGGAAAATGGAGTCCGAAACTAAAATGATTGGACAAAACAGCTGTTTTAAAGCAACTACTGTAATTAAAATACCCGCCAGATCAAATCAGCCATGGGGGGCTAGAAGAAGAAATAATGAACGTGAAGAAAATAAAAAAGAAGAAGAAAATAAAAGTGAAGAAGTAAAAACAGAAGATGTAATTGTTACTGCATGGTACACATTAGATATTGCGGTAAGTCATGGGCCTGGAGATTTCTGGGGTCTTCCAGGGTTGATTTTAGAATTATCTTATGGAAACACAAAAGTTCTATGTACCAAAATAGTCATAAACCCTAAAGAAAAAGTAAAAATAAAAGAGCCTAATAAAGGCAAAGAGGTTACTCAAGAAAAATACGATAAAATAGTTGAAGAAAAAAGAAAAGAGATGAGAGAAATGTTTAGAAACAGAAGAGGTAGAGGTAGAGGTAGAAATTCATTTATAATTGGAGGATAATGAAAAAAACAGCAATAGTTATATTTTTAGTGCTAATTCCTTTTGTAATTTTTTCACAAAATGTAAAATTAGAAGGAGTTGTAAAAGATTCATTAGGTAATCCTTTAGAAATGGCAAATGTTATTGCTTTTAAAAAAGGAACTACAACTTTACAATCGTATTCAATTACTGATCCAAAAGGAAATTACAAATTAAGTTTAGAACAAAATCAAGAATATACATTAAAAATAAGTTATATAGGTTTTGAGGCTAAGAATATTAATGTATCAATAGGTACTACTAGTTCTAAGAAAAATGTAGTTTTAAAAGAATCAAGTGAATCATTAAATGCTGTGGAGCTTACCTATGAAATGCCTGTGACCATTAAAGGGGATTCTCTAATTTACAATGCAGATTCTTTTAAAAACGGAACAGAACGAAAGTTAGAAGATGTTTTAGAAAAAATGCCAGGAATCGAAATAAATGATGATGGCGAAATTGAAGTAGAAGGCGTCAGAGTTTCAAAACTTATGGTTGATGATAAAGATTTTTTTGATGGCGATAGTAAATTAGCAATCAAAAACATCCCTTCTAATGTCGTAGATAAAATACAGGTTTTAAAAAATTATTCTGAAATTGGTCAATTGAGCGGTGTTACTAATAATCAGGATAATATTGCAATAAACATTAAACTTAAAAAAGGAAAATCAAACTTTTGGTTTGGAGATGTTACTGCAGGAGGTGGTATTGCTACTGAAAATGATTTATATCTTATTCAACCTAAGCTATTTTATTATAGCCCTAAATACAGCATTAATCTTATAGGTGACCTGAATAATATTGGGGAAATAGCATTTACAAGACGAGATTATCGTAATTTTACAGGAGGTTTTAGATCTCCGAGTAGAAATAGTGGTACAAGTATTAATTTAGGAAATAATGATCTGGGTTTTTTGTCAATGCAAAACAATAGAGCAAAAGATATCAACACCAAATTTGGAGCAGCTAATTTTAGTTATGCACCAAAAAAGACCTTAGATCTTAGCGGATTTGCTATTTTTTCAAGTAGTAGAATAGCATTGCAAGAAAATAATACGGTACATTATACCAATCCTGATTTAGGTATTCCAGATGAAAATACAGAAAGTACTACCTCGCAAAAAAGTGATTTAGGCATGTTTAAATTAAGTGCTAAGTATACTCCAAATACCAATAAGCAATTAGATTATGATTTTTTGGGTAGATTGTCTAAGGAGTCGCAAATTCAAGATTTTTTATCATCAATTAATGGTAGTATAAATCAATTGGAAAATTCTAAACCATTTAGCTTTAATCAGAATTTGAATTATTACTACACCTTAAATGAAAAAAATATTTTTGCTTTAGAAGTACAGCATTTAATTAAAGACGAAGATCCTTTTTACAATGCTTTATTAGAAGACAAAACTAATTATGAAGGTACTGCAAGTGGTTTAGGTTTAAATAACTTTCAAGTTGCCTATGACATCTCTCAAAAGAAAAGAGTAAAATCTAATCAGCTTGACGCTAAGATAGATTATTGGTCTATTATTAATAACAAAAGTGATATTAATTTTACGATAGGTTATTTGTATAGCAATCAGAAATTTGATTCAAATATTTTTCAAAAATTAGACAATGGTTCGTTGTTTGATCCTACGCCAATTGTAAATAATGGTTTAGATAATAATCAAATAGATTATTCATTTAATGATATGTATTTAGGTGCTCATTATAGATTTAAGGCAGGTATCTTTACTTTTAGTCCGGGTGTGTCAGCACATATTTATCAAACAAAAAACAATCAATTTGGTGTAAATTACAAAGACGATTTCTTTAGAATATTACCAGATTTTAATACTAGAATCCAATTAAAGAGGAGTGAAAGAATCACGCTAAATTACGCTTTAACAACGCAATTTACAGATGTTTCTAATTTAGCAAAAGGTTTGGTATTAAACAGATATAATTCATTTTTATCTGGAAATCCTGAATTGGAAAATGCTTTAGCCCATAGTGTAAATGCATCTTATTTTAGTTTTAATATGTTTAATTATACTAATATTTCAGCTAGGATTAGCTATAATAAAACGATTGATAGAATTAGAAATACTTCAAATTTTGTTCCTGGAAGTGTAATACGATATAGCTCGCCTTTTAACTCAGAATTTGCTGACGAAAGTGCAAGTGCTTCGGGAAGATTTCAGCGTAGTTTTGGTAAATTTAGAGCTACAGCTAGAGGGAGTTTTAACTACTCTAAATTCAATCAGTTTATAAACAATAGACGTTCTGTTAATGAAAATTATTCGCAAAATTATAGAGCAGAGTTTAGAACAAATTTCAGAAATGCTCCAAATTTTGAAATAGCATATAGATATGGAATACAAGATAATGATCAAGGGTTTAATAGAACTAAATTCTATACCAATTCTCCTTCAATAAGTTTTGATGCTTTACTATTTAAAACACTAACTTTTAAAACAGAATATACCTATACAAATTTCAGTAATGAAGATAGAACTATTAATAGTTTTCAGTTTTGGGATGCTTCTCTAGCTTATAGAAAAAATAGAGATAGTAAATGGGAACTTGAACTAAAAGCAAGTAATTTATTAGATACAAAATCTCAGAACCAAAGTAGTTCATCAGCTATTTCGGTAAGTGCAAGAGAATATTTTATTCAACCTAGATATACCACATTCAGAATACGATATAATTTGTAAATTAAAATGTTAAATTTGATATAAAATAAACTTTGAGATTATATTTTTATCTAAAATTGAAATTCTCTTATTTTTCTCTTTGCTAGTCTTTATGGGTTCATCATGTGTGCATAAACACCTGAATAACCACTTATTATTACTATAATAAATAAGATAATTTTTTTCATCTGCCTATATATTTATTGTTTTTATTTGAGTTGAAATTAACATTTTTTATTGTACAAAAATAAGGGTTATTTAAATTTTAATATAAAAAATTACTCGAAGCTCTGTGTCTCGAGGTTGCGTAAAGGTATGTATTAGTGAGCATATATTCAAGAAACATAATAAAAAAGAAAGACGTGATTTTGTAAAATTGTCTACTTAAGAGAGTAAATGCATTAATTTTCATTCACTCACTCCAGAATCTGGAGCTAATTCTAGTGTTAAACCATCCATTTCATTTTTCAAATAAATTTGACAGCCTAGACGGCTATTGTCTTCAACAAAGAAAGCTTGGTCTAACATATCTTCTT
>DOIV01000071.1:0-1361 GCA_003511845.1 Flavobacteriaceae bacterium
TTACTTTTGTTAGGTGATCAATACCAACTTTAGTAACATTACTAATGTATTCATCTCTATAGTTCTCAAGAGAAGAGCCATAAGAGTGAAATAAAAGTAATTTAAGTTCATCTCTAAAATTCTCTACAAGGTTTACCATTGTTTTTATTCCCACCCGTTGATATTCTTCAGATGTTAAATAGTCTAATGACATTAACTCTTCAGAATAATATTCATTTGCCATTTGTTCGATTATAGTTAATAAAGGCGATAATACCTCAATAAATATTTCATCTTTATTTTTAAAATAATTATAGATATTACTTAGCCCAACACCTGTTTTTTTTGCGATTATACGCATCGATGTGTTTTTATACCCTTTAGAAAAAAATTCTTCTTTTGCTACTCTAAGTATTGTATTTCGTATGTTGTCTTTTTTAACTTGCATAACCAAACCTATTTATGCAAATATAAATTATATTATGAATAGTCTATTAGAAAACAGCGAAAGGTAATTTTTTTTTCACCTTCGCTGTTTAAAGAATTAATACTTCTCTCCAAAATGTCTAAACAGATTGGGGAAACCAGTAGTTTTAATAATGGCGTTAGCACTTTTTTCTTTGGTGTTCATATCATAAGTAAAAAAACCATTTTCGTTTTCTGTTGACAAACCAAATACTATTTTATCATTGTATTTACCAACACAACCGTACCAAGTTCCCCTTGGGAATCCTAAATTTTTAACCGTTTTTGCTGCTAAATCAATTTCAATGGCCAATGATGTTTTGTCTGTTGAAAATTGTGGCGGATTACTACCCAATGCAGGTATATTCGCTAAACCGTATAGTTTACCGTTTCCACCATATTGCAACATATGTATCCAACTCATCGTATTACTTTCTCCTTCAATGGTCGCATCAGGTAAGGTTAACGCATAATCAGTGTCAAATTCTGTTTCACCATTTTTAATACGTAAAATACCCGATTTATGACCGAATGCACCAAAAGCACCAACACAAAGCATATAAATGTCATTGTTCTCATCCATAAATATGTGTTTATTGTCTAAAAGTCCACCTGGTTGTGATATGCCTGAGGTTTCATTGGTAATTATTTTTTCTACTTCATCTGTAGCTATATTTATAATAGCAACATCTGCCACTATTCTATCAGCAGCTGGAAAAAAACCACCTACAACTTGGTTTAATGTTACATAAAGTTTTCCATCTCTAATAATCATTTGAGTTGGATCTGGGTTTTCATCACCAACTCCGTAAGAAGTTAAATCTATTTCTCCTGTCTTTGTCATTGTGCTAGGATCAAAAATCATAATAACTCCTCTTCCATAAGAAGATAAATATCCTTTAGTTGTGTTTTGAATA